>CAZUQS010000001.1:0-31135 GCA_964622615.1 uncultured Candidatus Izemoplasmatales bacterium
ACCAACGTTTACTAGCCCAATAACGTCATTATCATACGCAGATGATGAGAAGAACGGATTAAATACCCCATCCATAGTAGATGATTGAAGTAATAATGTATACTCATCATTTACAACTCTTGTTTCATAAACAGGCGTTAAGACTGTTGTTTGAGTTGTAGCAGCTGTTGTAGCAACTGTTGTAGCAACTGTCGTTGCAGCAGTTGTTGCAGCTGTTGTAGCAGCTGTTGTAGCAGCTGTTGTAGCTGCAGTAGTTTCTTCTCCACATGCAATAAACACGAAAGATAAAACTAATGCTGTTAAAACTAATAAAAACTTTTTCATTTTTTTCCTCCATTTTTAAATTTTTTATATATGTAAATTTTAAGTGAAACCTAGTCTAAAGTGTGCACTTCTAAAGTGCCCGTTGTTATTCCAGTAATAGTGGAATAATCAATTGTAGCAGTGGAATTCGTAATTGTTACATTACCAACACCGTTAGCGATAATATCACCAACATATACAGGAAAATCAATTGGATCTGTTCCTGTAGCTGTAAATGTAACGTCTACACTTACATTTGATACTTCTGTTGTTCCTGCTAAAGCAGTACCTATTAATCCTGCACCACCAATATCGCATATAACATCTGTAGCTCTGCCTTCCGTTACCAATGAAATGGAAACATTTTCTAGAATTACGCCATCAATGACAGCATCTTGTACATATGGGAACAATCCCATAACCACAATAATACCTTCTAATGAATTCAAGAATTTTTGAGCATTTTGAACAACCATTGTAAAGTTAGAAATCGTATGCCCCATAGAAACAAATTCTCCAGTAAATGGAACAGCTACTGCAGAAACAGAAGCTCTAACTGTGAAACCTAAAGGTGATGCATTGATGTACTCTTGTCCACCTAAATCAATATCTCTTACAAGTAAATAATTTCCACTAGGATTATTTGCAACTTCTGCTAATTTTGCTGCAGTTGTAATTCTAGTATATTCACCTTCAATCATAAACGCATATAGCGTTAATGTAACAATTCCTGTAGGGAAAACATCATTCTCGAAATCCCATGGTGTATATTCTGTTTCTGATAAACTCCACCCAGCGAACGTAAATCCAGGGAATACAGGTATTGCTTCTAATTTTCCTATTGTTTCTCCCACAAGTAGATCCACTGTGTTTGTATTATCAGCTGTAAGTTTTTTAGTAATATACGTTATTTGACCAGATTTTTGAACATATTCAACAGTCAATTTCTTCTCCCAGTGAGCTAGTAATACCATATCTTTGTTAACTCTTTGATTCTCGAAATCCCAATAAGTAAATGAAGCACTATATTTGGTCATTTGCGAAGGTGAAATGATTGTATCAGTCGGTGAAAATGTATATCTTTCATCGATGTTATAACGATTTAGAATTGCATGATCTACGTTATCTTCATCATATAGAACATACTCATTTCCATCAAGCACATATAACCCTTCTGGGTCAAGTAACATCATGGAATGTAAGTTCACATAAGCACTTTCATATGCAAATCTAGTTAATCCTTCATCAGCTTCCGTATACTCATAATAAGCTTGAGAAAATTTTGGAATGTCTGCAAATAAAGTTTGTTCTGCATCAGTTAAATCATCGTAAATCATATAAGAAATACCATATGTACTTAGTTCATCTGGTGTATAGCTTCCAGATGCTTCTAAAATTGAAACGTGATTCGCATTACCTTCATCATATATATAGAAGCCATAACCATCTCCACCATTAAAATATATATATTGCGTGGTTTCTGGATCGTTATCTTCTCCTAAAGGTTCTAGATTAACGAAAATAAGTGTACCGGCATCATCTTCAATATACCCATAAACATATTCACCTAATTCATTAATTCGATATGCACCATTATCATCATCGGTATTCAAGTATACAAATGAACCAATTACATCTTCTTCGTAACTTGCATTTTCCTCAAGATACCAACCTTTAAGTGTATATCCTATTCTATTTGCTAGCCCTAGGCTTGATACAACATATGGATCTTGTGTATATTCGGATAAATACTTTGGTAGCTTGCTATCTTCAGCAACTTGTAATTTCCTTATACTATATGTCTTGTTTCCTAAGTATCCACCATTACCATCATAGATAACAGTGTAATACGTATCTTCTTCGGAACCATCATTCCCATTACAACCGGCTAAGGTAATTACCGTAAAAGCCATTAAGAGTAATAAGATACCCTTGCCAAATTTAATATTCTTAAAATTCATTGTTTAACCGCACCCATCTCTGTTATTATTAACATATTTTTATAGAAAACAAACTAGTTATATCAACAAACTAATGAGTTTTCGTTTAATTGAGAAATTTGTAGTTTCAGACATTTTCTACACATATTCGTGAATTTCTCAAGAATGCCTATTTTATTTATATATTATATGATTTTTAGCGATAAAAAGCAATAGTTTTCTAAAAACTTATATGCAAACATTATTTCACATTTTTCCTAAATAATGGTATTTTTACAAAATATGACTATAAAATTTTTATTAATTTGATTATCTAGTTACAACATACACCACAATTGCGGCTACAAGAATAACTATAAACAAGACCATACGAATTTTTTTAGTTTGTTGCTCGCTAATCGGAATATAACCACTGTATCCACAATATTTACATGGATGTTTACGGCTAGATATCAATTTATGACAACTAGGACATTGATATGCTAATTTCGCAAATTCTTTTTTTTGTGGTTCTTGTGGTTTGTCTTGATTTTTTAAAGTGTTTTCCTTGCTTTTTTTGCTTGCTTCAACAAGGAAATCATCTATTCGTTCTTCTTCGATTCTCTTCTTTGCTTGCTTTTGACTCATATCAACTACTCCACTGTTTCAGTTCTTCTATATTTAAATATGATAAAACATAAAATTCATACTTATCAAAATATTGAACTGCGATTTCATTCTTCTTTACTTCTTTCTTGCTTAACACTTCGTAATTAATGCTCTTGTCTCTAAATATTATTTCATTATATTTGAGCCTGAAATTAGGCCTAATATAAGCATCTGTATTTTTTTTTAGAATCCGAGTACTACGATGCTTTATCTCTATTTCATCAATTGAGATTGCCATTAAAACATAATATGTAATAACTGCAATTAAACCAATCAATAGAACTATACAGAAAAGTATACCAGGTAAATTTTCCCAATTGTTTCGAGACACAGAAAATATATTTAGTGTTAGTAACATTGCATACGCTAAAATGAAAATCACTGCATTGCTAGTTGAAAAATCATATAGTCTTTTTTTCATTAAAACTCCTTACACAATAATAAAGCATACCATATATTTTTAACACATTTTAGTCAAAAATGCAATAGACTTCAGTTAAATGTTATCCTTATATAATATATATATATAATAATATAGTCTAAAGTCAGTCACAGAAATATATTAGCCAAGACTGACTTTTCAACTACTTTACTATTCTCAATTGCATTTAAATACTAGTTTTTATTCCTCTGCTGCTTTTGCAGTTGCTATTAATGAAATAATCAAATCATCACTTGTAACATTATACATGAAATAATCAACTTCAATTCCATCTTCAACACTGATATATTCATAACCATTCACTGCATCACCAATTCTTGTAGATAGAACATTATTTGTACTAATCATTAAAGCTGATCCATCCGGTGTAAGGATAACTCCGATTGACGAAGCTCCACCACTAGAGTTTTTCCCTAATATAGTAGCAAGGCCTTGTTCTTTCGCCATTGAAACCATAAGGTTTGCAGCACTAAATGTTACACTTGAAGAAACGATATAATAGTCATAATCAAAAGCAACATAGCTACTTTCAATATAATAAGTAACTGTAGAACCGTCAGCTGGGTTAACAGAGTGATACATGATTGCATCTTCTGTCATATAACCAAACATTCTAAGTACTGCACCAACATTTCCTCCGGTGTTATATGATAAATCAATAACAACATTCTCTATTTCAGCAGGAAGGAATTGAAGGAATTCGTGGAATCTGTCTGGTGAATCTATATCAAATCCAGTTATATAGAATACAGCTGTTTTACCATCATCAAGTATAGCATCTTCAGGTAAGTTTTCATAAGAACCATATTTGAGATCCATTATGTCTTGTACCGCCCATAAACCTTCGTAGAAGTTAATGGTTTTAGGTCCTAAATCATTCAAGTATACTTGCATAAGATAAGGTTCTTCATAATATCCAGTAAAGATATGTGATGTATGTAAATCATCTAAATTATATGCCGTGTAGAATACTTCAGAATAGAAATCAACATCATTTCTAGCATCAATAAATTTTGAAGCTGTAGCAGAAAGAATTTCTAAATACGTATCTACATCATATGTATTTCTTAGCCCATAGAAGTAATCCATAGCAAGTCCTAAGAAGTTATAGGTTGCCCATTTAAGATCTTCTGGAATGTCTTCTGTGTTAGAAGAACTCACTCTAATTTGGTCTTGAAGAAGTAAATCAGCATCATCACTACCGCTTAAACCAAAGGTGTCAATACCCCATAATTTATCTCCATTATAATATACATCATAATATACATCACCAGCGAAAATTAAGTCCGCTACATGGAAAGGCATTAGGTAATTCATATCTACACCATCATCATACATTAATAAATCTATATTATAGAATCCAAGTGGTATTGTAACTTCATTTGGATCGCCATAATCAGCATCTACATAAGTTAATCCTTCACCATAATCAGAAGATGTTTCAGCGATATAAGATCCAAAGAAACTAAAACTGTTTACTGTGAATGTATTTAAAGTGAAGTCTACATAAGCAGTATATGTTTCTGTAACTGTACTGCCATCAAAATCTTCATAATCAACGCTATATTCGATTGTAAGACCATCATCACCTACAGGTATAAATGAAATGATTGTTGGGTCAATAGCACCTTCGATTAAATATAGGAATGTTTCAATATCTATATAAGGTACATTTCCGTTATCTACAAAATATAATGAAACTGCTGCTTGATCTGCAACAACATACTCATCACTTGTTCCTTCAAATGGAACAGTTCTCATCGAGATAGGTCCCGTAAGTTCTTCATTTGGTTGAACAGTTAATTGAAAATCAAAATAGTCTGAGAAAGAACCATTTATAGCTTTAACCGTTAAGGTAACAACCGCAGGGTCATAACCAATTCCAGGTTTAATAATAAAACCTTTTTTAGTGATAACTTCTGGTTGATCTGAAACCCAATAAAAACTAGTTCCATTCTCACCAGTTTTTGGTATAACAAGATTATCAATATCAAGTGAAATAGCACTTACATCTAATAATGCATTTGCTTCATCTACACTTGGTTCCACGGTAACCGTAAAGGTTTCAGAAACTTCATTGCCTGCTGAATCCGTAACAGTAAGTATAATTATGTAATCATCTGCAACATCAACATCTACAGTACCACTAACAGTGATACTAGAGAAAAGGTCACCATCTTCGTTATCGGAAACAGTAATTCCACTTAACACATTAAATGCAGAATCCCCTTTTAATACTACAACATCTTGAACTCCAGTAAATACAGGATCAAGATCAACTGTAGTAACTACGGTGGTTTCTACTGTGGTAACTGCAGCTGTTGTGGTAGCAGCTACTGTTGTTGCAGCGGTTGTCGCAACGGTTGTAACATCTTCTCCACATCCTAAAAATGCAAAAACTACAAAAACCATTAAAATTAATTTGTAAATATTCTTCATGTTATTCTCCTATTCTTTTGTATTATTATGCATTAAATATAAAATATCCTTAAAAACTGTAAATTTTAAAAACAATTATATATAATTTAATCATTAAAAACAATGCCTGTCTCAAAAAAAAAGATGTAAACGATATCATAAATTTTCATAAGCCCGGAAAAATTAGAATATTGTATAAAATGACAGTAAATAAACTAAAATAACAAAACTTTAGACCCACATTCCACACAATGTTACTACAAAAATTATAAACGAGTATCATAGGTAAATATAAATTTAGATAGAAAAAAAAATTAAAAACAAAAACATTTTAGCTCATGAGGTACAACCAAATGTTATTTATTGTATAATTCTTTTCAAGTTTACATTTGCTATCATCTAATTTTACCATAGATTTATCTAAAAACCAATACAAAAAATAATGATGTTTTTGTGCTGTGGGAACAAAATCGTTACTATAGGAAAGCATACAACAAAATAACATATTATTTTATTTAGTTTATTCTAAATCGTTTTTATCAGGTGATATAATTAAATTGACAACATATTGTTTGTAATTAATTTTAAAGTCTTTTTCGATTAAAGAAGTGAATTTCACCATTTTAGAATGATTCCCTTCCATAGTAAGCACATTAAAACATCTAAGGAGAGCATCGTCAAATTGTTCTTTTTGGCCTAAAGCGTGGTGAGCCAAAGCTTTATAATAAAAGAAATATTCCCACAAGTAGTATTGTTTATGAGCGATTCCTCTTTCTAAACCTATTTCACAATAATAGATTACTTTTGGAAAATTTTTCTTGATTCCAAATACCTTTGCGATACGCACTAGTATCAAAGTGTATATATAATCACTGTCACCAGACATGATATTATCAGAACTATCAAACAATGAATTTAATCGATTCAGTAGCATTTCTTGTTGCTTACCAATAAAGACACTCAATAAGAAACTTAAAATCAGTACTTCGACATCTGTAAAATACTGCTGTTTTAATATTTCTGGATAATTTATTAGCTCGGTCACTTTGTTTATAACTTCATTTAAGGTATACTCTCTAGAATAGTACTTGTAAACAATATTTGCATGCTCATAATATTTTTTCCCTTCAGAAGAAATAATGAGATCATGGTCTAACTTATTCTTAAGTTGAATTGCATTTTTATAATCATTGTTTGCAACTGCATTATAAAACGCATTGATTTTTGCGTATTGTAAACTTTTCTCTTTTTCAAACTCAGATAATAGTTTTTTTGAGTTCAAACCTAATTTTTCTGCAAATTGTTCAATTTTATCGTAAGGAATAACACTCTCGCCAATTTTGTATCTTTGATATTGTCGAATTGAAACGATACCAGCAACAAATTCTTCTTGAGAGACGTTTCTTCCATATCTAATTTTTTCAAGGTAGTTGCAAAGTTCCATCGAATTCATAGTGTTTTCCTTAAAATGTGACATATGTGCGCTGTATAGCAAAACCAAAAAAAAGTATAATGTGTGTGAGGTGAATTAAATGAAAAAAATTATATTATTATTTGTTATGCTATTTGGATTTGGATTTTTCACAGTTAATGCACAGGATATTAACGAAGTAAATAAACCCGCTCTATTAGATTTTGAAGATTCTGGTGAACCTGAATATATTTTACTACTTGATTTTGAAGACTCTGGTGAACCTGAATATATATTACTGCTTGATTTTGAAGACTCTGGTGAACCTGAATATATTTTATTGCTTGATTTTGAAGACTCTGGTGAACCTGAATATATTTTAATGCTTGATTTTGAAGATTCTGGCGAACCTGAATATATTTTACTTCTTAGTTCAAGAGTACCTATGACTTTTGAAAGACAATTTGATTTTGAGGATTCTGGAGAACCAGAATTTATTCAAACACAAATTATGTAATAACGGTTTTAACCGAAATACTTATATAATTATATTATATCATCATATTATATCATAAAACAGTAAATCGACATCTTCATATTGGAATTTAAACTCTGTTCGTTAAATTATGTGTTTTAAACTATATGAAGCCCATATTATTGAACAGATCGCTCAAGAAGCAAATCTACTATAAGTATGCTAAAAATAATAAAAAGGTAAATTATTAGCTATAATTTATCTTTTTGTTTATGCACAGTAAATTTATCTAAACCTTTCTTTGACAGATAATTAAAATTTGTGTGCAGCCCTGCATTCCATTGTCTTGGATATATTTCTTAATGGTCATTGCTTCTTCTTTGTGGTTTTCTTGTTTATCCAAAGGCATTCGATTTACTAATATATCCACCATTTCAATATATGATGTAAGCTGCTCAGGTGAAATTTCTTCAATTGGAACCTTCATATTCCACGTATCAACCACAGCAAATGTGGTATTTTCTTTGACTACATCGATAATTTCTTGTCTTCTATATGTTTCATTATGAGTCAATCCTATTTCTCGATCTAGTTTCGCGCTGAAATGATGAATCAATTTATGACTAACTTGACTATTATTGAGATGATCACTCATCATTTCATTAAATAGCAAATAGCCACCTGGTTTTACCAATTTTTCCATCGCCTCAATCATGCTTTTGATATCTGCTAAATGATGTAATGAATTTGATAAACAAACGATATCAAAACTCTCGGTTTCATAT
Organism: uncultured Candidatus Izemoplasmatales bacterium; assembly: GCA_964622615.1. GTDB lineage: Bacteria > Bacillota_I > Bacilli_A > Izemoplasmatales > Hujiaoplasmataceae > 4572-104. Next base: position 8,423 of record CAZUQS010000001.1, read on the forward strand.
CCTGTATCTAGAATATCTCTTTTTTCAAATTTGACTTTTTTATTTTGTTTAAAAGCATTACTAGCAGCTTTAACAAATCCATCGATAATATCGATTCCAATAATTTCTTGATAGTCTTTATAGAGGCGATCAATCAACGCAATAAAATTTCCTCTGCCAGTACCAACATCAAGGATTTTTGCATTCGGTATTTTCTCAAAAAATTCTTTAAGTTGTTCCATATTCTTCCTCCAGTTTCAGTCTATATAAAAATTATACATTATTTAATTTTGAATTTAAACTATTTTTTTCTGAAGGAAATTCAAATATGATATAATGTATACAACTTTAAGAAGGGAATATATACAGTAAAGAGCTTGACTGTATATGTGTTTTTATGAAAAAATTTGACTTTTTATTTGTTTTCGTCTTTATTATAATAATCTTAATACTTGCAATTCCTTTTACCCGAACTGGATTTGAGTATTTAACTGAAAATTATCCATATCTCATGGGATTTGTAAAGACATCTATTTTAGCCTCTATGGGCGAATTATTAGCTGGCCGTATTCGGACTGGCAAATATTTTTGCAGAAAGGGTGTCGTACCTAGATTTATCATTTGGGGGATGTTAGGAATGACATTCGTCTTAATGTTTAAAGTATTCGCACTAGGCGTTGTTGGAGCAATGGATTCTGGTATTCTTCCAAGCATTGCGAATACAGAGTTTTTAGGTAATTTATATAGAGCATTCATGATCAGTTTGATAATGAATGTAATCTTCGCACCAACCTTTATGATATTACATCGAGTAACAGATACGTTCATTGACTTAAAATATTCGAACTCAAATCAAAAAGTGTCTTTATCTACCATTATTCAAACAATTGATTGGAAACATTTTTTTGGATTTGTCATTGTCAGAACAATTCCATTATTTTGGATTCCGGCACATACCATAACATTTATGTTACCTGAAAATTATCGAATTTTAATGGCTGGGTTCTTATCAATTGCACTAGGATTGATCCTAACTCTATCAAAAATGAAATCGCAAAAAGGAGACACCCATGAAATCATTTCGTAAAGAGTTATGGTTTCATACAACCAGTCGAAGAGAATATATTAATATCACGCATCAGATTCAACAGGCAATCAATGAAAGTACTGTCAAAGAAGGGCTCGTTTTAGTAAATGCAATGCATATCACTGCTTCTGTTTTTATCAATGATGACGAGAGCGGTTTGCACCACGATTTCGAAGTTTTTCTAGAGAAGATTGCTCCTGAAAAACCTTATAGTCAATATCAGCATAATGGTTATGAAGATAATGCAGATGCTCATATAAAAAGACAGTTGTTCGGACGTGAGGTTATTTGCGCTATTACAAATGGTGAATTAGACTTTGGTCCATGGGAACAAATATTTTATGGCGAGTTTGATGGTAAAAGAAATAAAAGAGTATTAGTTAAAATCATAGGTGAATAAAAACAATTCAGTAAACAGCTGAATTGTTTTTTTATAAATCCTAATATCAGAACGCTAGCGTTTTAAAAGCATTTATGATACACTAATAATAACAAAATAAAAGTGAGGTAGCATATGAAATTTAGTGAATTTAAGTATAAAAGACCGGATATGGTAACACTTCAAAAAGACATTGAGACTCTGACATCTTTAGTTGGAGAAAATGAATCTTTAGAAACTGAAATTAACGCAATTGAAAACATGTTTAAATTAATGGATGAACTAGATACAACAGAGAATTTAGCGTTTATCAGAAGTGCTGTTGATACAACCGACAAATTCTATGAAGAAGAACAAAACTTTATGGACGAAAGTAATCCAATTTTACAAGAATTTTTTAATAAGTTCGATAAAAAATTATTGGTTTCAAAACACCGTAAAGAATTAGAGAAAAAATTAGGCAAATTATTATTTGATAAGGCAGAACTGGAACAAAAAACATTTTCTACTGAAATCATTCCAGATTTACAAGTAGAAAATAAATTAAGTACTGAGTATCAAAAATTAATGGCTAGTGCTAAAATCGAGTTCGAAGGTGGCGTCTATAACTTAAGTCAAATGACTCCGTTCTTTCAAAATCTAGATCGAGATGTTCGACACCGCGCACAACTGGCAGTTTCTGGGTTTTTAGCTGAAAAAGAAACGGATTTAGATAGAATCTATGATGAAATGGTTAAAGTTCGTACTTCTATCGCAAAAAAACTAGGTTATAAAAACTATGTACAATTGGGTTATGATCGTTTAGGAAGAACAGATTATAACGCTCAAGATGTTAAAACGTACCGTGATCAAATATTGAATGATGTGGTTCCTTTAGTAAGTGAATTGACCGCTAGAAAAGCCAAAAGAATTGGTGTTAAAAATCCGAAATCTTATGATTTGACTTTATCATTTAAATCAGGGAACCCTACGCCTAAGGGCGATCGAGCATGGCAAGTTGAAAGAGCTCAAAAAATGTATGATGAATTATCTCCTGAAACTGGTAAGTTTTTCAATCGTTTAGTAGATATGGAAGTCCTAGAATTAGATGCAAAAGCTGGAAAATCTGGTGGTGGATGGTGTACATTTATACCTGGATATTCAACTCCATATATATTTGCAAATTTTAACGGCACCTCTCATGATGTAGAAGTGTTAACACATGAAGCTGGTCATGCATTTCAAATCTACCAAAGCAAAAACTTGATACCTGCGTATCGTTGGCCAACAATGGAAGCTGCAGAAATTCATTCTATGAGTATGGAATTTTTGACTTGGCCATGGATGAAAGACTTCTTCTTAGAAGATACCGTCAAATTCAAGTTTAATCATTTAGCTAGTTCTATTACCTTCTTACCATATGGAGTAGCAGTTGATGAATATCAACATGAAGTATATGAAAGACCTGAAATGACTCCGAATGAACGAAAAGCTACTTGGAAAAGAATAGAAGAAAAATATTTACCTTATAAAGATTACGGTGATGATGAGTTTATGAAAAAAGGAACCTATTGGTTCAGACAAGGCCATATTTTTGGTATGCCATTCTATTACATAGATTACACATTAGCGCAAGTATGTGCATTCCAATATTTCGTTATGTCTAGAGAAAATCATGATAAAGCATTTGAAAATTATTTAGCATTGTGTAAATTGGGTGGTTCAAAAAGTTTCGTGAATTTACTAGGTAGTGCTGGACTTAAGAATCCATTTGTACCGGGAACTGTTACATCTATCATCAAACCAATTAAAGAATATCTTGACAATGTAGACGATATGAATTTATAATAAAAAGGGCTTGCAAGAGCCCTTTAAACAATTTTTGGGAGGTTATATGAAACGAATTTTAATTATTGGTTGTCCTGGAAGTGGCAAATCTTCTTGTGCTAAACGTTTGCATAAGATATTACATTACCCAATACTACACTTGGACAGAATCTTTCATATTGATAATAAACATCAGATTACTAGAGACGAATTGAGTGTAAAAATCACGGAATTTATTTCAAAGAATGAAACATTTATTATAGATGGAAATTACACCAATACACTAACACTGCGGATGCAACATGCGGATACCATCCTATATTTTGATATCGATAGAGATACTTGCATACAAAATGTTATTAATAGAACAAAATCAGGAATACCTAGAGAAGATATCGCTCCTAAATTTGATAATACTATTTTAGACCCAAAGTTTATAGAATACATACAAAGTTTTCCTATAAACAATATTCCAAGAATCGATAAGATGCTCGAAAATTATTCTGGTAGAATTATCAAAATCAAACATTACGATGAACTTGAAGCATTCTATGATTCTATCCTGTGATAAGTGCAATTCAATTGAGATACATCGTGATATATGTTATAATATATTTATAAAAGGAGTGATAAAAATGAATAAAAAATTAGAAATAGCAATCAATAGTCAAATTAATTTCGAAATCGAATCAGCATTTATATACTTAGCAATGAAAAACTATTTAGCAACTCTATCTTTAGATGGGTTTGTAAATTGGTTTGACATTCAATTTCAAGAAGAAATGGCTCACGCTCAAAAATTCATGAATTTCATCAATGAACGCGGAGGCAGAGTAGATATTACCAATTGGGATTCTCCTAAAAATGATTACAAATCAGTTTTAGAAGTCTTAGAAGCTTCATTAGCTCATGAAAAAAAGGTTACAAAAAGAATTCATAACCTTATGAAAATGGCAATTGAAGAAATGGATTATGCAAGCGTTAGTTTATTACAATGGTATGTCGATGAACAAGTTGAAGAGGAAGATAATTTCTCGAATTTAATTGAAAAAGTAAAGTTAGTTAAAGATGCTGGACTATATATGCTAGACAAAGAATTAGCAACAAGAGTATTTGTTCCAATTAATCTAGGAGCATAATCAAAACAAATAAAAAGAAAATCGGTGCTTATTAAGCATCGATTATTTTTTTACGGCTGTATTGATATTATTATGATACACCACAAATCTAGTAAATAAGAATTCTGTAATAAAATTAATAAGCATTGTTCCTACTAATACAATATATTCATTCCAACCAAAGTTTACAAGAGCATCTCCCCACAACGTTGACAGAGGTGTAAACAATGCATAGTATCCTGCAACTTTCATCATCGCAACTGGTATGTTTGCTGCGGATTTAAATGTAAATTTTCGATTCAATGTGAAATTCCACAAAACAGATAGTGTCAAAGCGATTAAATACGCTGGCCAATATGCCATTTTTGTAAATTCATTTAAAATGGTAAATGATATTACTTGAATGATTCCAGCAGAGATTGAAAACAAAGTGAACTTAACCATATGAATAATATTTTCTTTTTTTGTGATGACTATTTTTTCGTTTGCATTTTCCATAAATATCCTCTTCATCTAGTTCTATTTTTTTAGTTGTTATTCTTGATATAGTTATCCATCTCCACAGCAGCTTCTTTTCCAGCTCCCATAGCGAGAATTACCGTTGCAGCTCCACTAACAACATCGCCTCCAGCAAAAACCCCCGGTATCGATGTTTGATAGTCATTCACAACAATTCTACCTCTTGAATCCGTTTCAAGATTTGGTGTAGCAGATTTTAGAATTGGATTAGGGCTTTGCCCAATTGATATGATACTAGAATCTATTTTAAATGTCTTATACTTACCAGTCGGCATTGGTCTTCTTCTACCAGAAGAATCTGGTTCACCCAATTCCATAATTTCGCATTTTACTTCTTTAACAGAATAGTTCTCTCCACTAAATTCTACTGGATTAAGAAGCAATCGAAAATCAATTCCTTCTTCAATCGCGTGATGTACTTCTTCTAGCCTTGCTGGTAATGCATCCATATCTCTTCGATATAAAATGAATACATTCTTAGCACCTAATCTTTTAGCAGTCCTAGCTGCATCTATTGCCACATTCCCACCACCTACTACTGCGACATTTTGTCCAATACGAACTGGTGTTGGTGTGTTAGGAAAATCTCTTGCTTTCATAAGGTTCACTCGAGCTAAAAATTCGTTTGCAAAATATACTCCAGTAAGATTTTCTCCGGGTACACCTAATGATTTTGGTAGTCCAGCTCCATTTCCCAAGAAAATAGATTTGTATCCGTATTCGTCAAACAGTTGATCGATCGTAATCGATTTTCCTATAATGATATTCTTGTGAAAATGGACACCCATATTTGTCGCTTTTTCTATTTCCAAATCAACGATATCTTTGGGTAATCTGAAATCTGGTATTCCATATTTTAAAACACCACCAAATTCATGTAAAGCTTCGTAAACATCAACGCTGTACCCTAGTCTTCTCAAACTAGCAGCTGCACTAATACCTGCCGGTCCAGAACCTACAATTGCAACTTTTATATTGTTTTCTAAAATACATTCTTCTATTTTTAGTTCATGCTCTAACGCATAATCTCCAACAAATCGTTCTAAAGCCCCAATCGAAACACTTTCACTTTTAATCGCTAGAATACAGGCCCTCTCACATTGTTTTTCTTGAGGACAAACCCTTCCACAAATCGCTGGAAGAATATTGGATTTATATATGGTAAAATACGCTTCTTCAATATTTTCTTCATTAATATTTTTGATGAAAGCGGGGATATCAATACTTACTGGACAAGCAGGAACACATCTTGGATTTTTACAGTCCAAACACCTACTCGCTTCAATTTTTGCTAATCCAAGATTAAGTCCTAGAGCAACTTCTAAGAAGTTTTTATTTCTGATTTCAGGATGTTGTACCGGCATGATTGTTCTTTCTTTTTTCATCATTCTTTCCCCAATTTCATTCTACAAATATGGCTTTCTTCTTCTTTATAATACTGTTGTTTAGACATTAATTCTTCAAAGTCAATCCCATCTGCAGGAAAATCAGGACCATCTACACAGGCAAAGAATGTTTTGTTATTAATGGTCACACGACAATTACCACACATGCCTGTGCCATCAATCATAATCGGATTTAAAGATACATCGGTTAATACGTTATATTTTTTATTTAAAGCAACACAGTTTTTCATCATAATAAGAGGTCCAATTGCAATGGATAAATCATATGTTGTTGTTTGATATAATTCTTCAGCAACTTGCGTTACAAACCCTTTAGTACCGAATGATCCATCATCCGTTGCATAATAAATATTTCGACAAAATTCTTTATATTTCTCGACCAATATCAAATGTTCTTTGGTTCTACCACCAATAACCAAATCAACTATAATACCTTGATTTGCATATTCTTTGAGTTGTGGAAATAAGGGAGCAGCTCCTACTCCACCAGCAATACCTAACACACATTTCACGTCTCGAATATGGGACGGTTTCCCCAAAGGACCAACCACATCAAATAGTTCTTCTCCAATTTTCTTTTTGCTTAATAACGTAGTCGAATAACCAAGTTTTTGATAGACAATAGTAACATCCGTTTCATTATTTTCTACGATGGTTAGTGGTATTCTTTCTCCTGATTCATCCACTCTCACAATTAAAAAATTACCTGGTTGTGCGTTCTTTGCAACAAAAGGCGCTTCCACTATCATGAGTTCTACATCAACATTCAATATTTCTTTATGTTTGATTCTATACATTGTGTTCTCCTTTAAAATTGCTCAATTTATGAACTATACTAATCCTCTGAAATTACAATTAAGGAATCTAGATCATTGTAAGTAACGTTATCTGATTTGTTTGGATTAAGTTTAATGATAGGCAATCCTTTTTCTCTAATCAACTTGTATCCGATTGCCACTTCACCTTTCAGTGTTGCTGCTTGGACTAAAGTATAAAAATCTAATGGTTCTTTTATATCAACATAATCGCTAATTGGTTTTAAATATATTTCAGATCCTTCATCAGATAGTAGATGATTGAATATCCCCTGTAAATAGCGATTTTCTGATATTTGAGCTAACATTTTATTTGCCATCAATTCGCTAATAATAAAATCATCTACCTTCGCTAAATCAATGATTTCAGAATTTTTTACATCCGCTATTTCTGTTATTATATCATACTTAACACTATATTCTTCTTCCATATCTCTTAGATGCAATAGTGTAAGTAACGTTTGTGAATCCCGATCTTTAAAACATACATTTTCATTTGCGAATATTATTATGTTTTCATTGTCTTTAGGCACATACTTTTCTAGTACATCTCTAGAGAATGTATCTCCTACACAAATCTCAATATTCAGTTTATCTAATTCTGCATCTAGATTCTCAAGTTCATTTATGTAGGTTTCAGAATTGACCAATATCTTTATTCTTGATCCGTTTGCTAAATAGTTATTAAATTCCTTAATTACAGATACTGTTTTAGGATTAAAACCAATTACAAATATATTGGCTTTTTTTATGCTTGTTTTTCGTTTAGCTGAATGAATAGCTTTTATATTGATTGTCGGTTGCTCCGTATTTATAGTAGCAGTATCTTCATCTTCACATATAAGAATTAGGTCATCTGTTTTGTTTATAACGAAATCATTCTTTGGATTGATATGTATCTTTCCATTACTCTTAACTCCAATTACAACAGCGTTATTAAACATCAACACCACTTCTGCAAATGTTCTTCCAATCACTTCTTCATTGTGGTAAAAATAGATTTCATCGCCCCGGAATTCGAGCAGTTCATTGTAAATGTATGATAACCCAGGTTGCAAGCAAGTTTGTGTTATTATTCGAGTAATTGCGCTGCTCAAACACACAACTTCTAATTTTTCTTTCCCAATATTTTTCGCTACCTGAATGTTACATTCATCGTACATTAAAGCGCAGATATGTCCTTCACTTTTTGTATAGAAATCAGAGTTCACTACAACTAATAGAGACTTAATTGTATTCATATCATTTTCATTGATAATAATGGATTTTGCATCTACGATATTACACATATCCAAGTCTTCATTTTTGTAAATTGATCCTGTTCTACAAATGATTTTTGTATTGAATTTTTTTGATATATTATCTCTCAATTTTTGATTCATCTCAACAGAATCTATATCGCTCAAAATTACAATTACAGGCTTTTTAATACTCTTATTTGCTTCAATCAGTTCATTTAAAATAACGTAAATATTGTCGTCCCATCCAAGAATCAATGTGTGATTCTTTTCAATAACTTTGGATCGACCTCTGCTCAATTTTTCCAACCGATTTTGAAATCCATTTAAGATAAAACTTATAAACAAACTGGTCAAAAATATCCCAACAATTGTTGCTAAAGTCATCATAATCATATAAACAAAACTACCTTGTTCACCGCTCAAATTTCCTGGATCTAATGTTTGCATAAAACTTACCCAAATTAGATTACCCAATCCCAGATTTGGGTTAATTATATAGATAATTACTCCGATTAACGATACAATTAAAAACATTGCTAGGAATAATGATAATACCAAAGCAATGGTGCCTAGTGATAAGAATTGATCAAATTTGTACTTCAGTCTTTCATAAAATTTCTTCATAATATCTCCTAATTAAGTTCTAGTTAATACATAAATTTTACTGCTTTCTTTTTAGATTATATCATATAAAATTACTCAAAAAAATATGGTTCCATAAATTTAATCGTTAATTTTAGAAAAATACCTGCAGTCTTTATATTAAAAACTACACTTCAAATTATGAAGTGTAGTCTATTTATGTGCTAAACTTAAATTATAATAGAGTTAAACTATTATCCTAACGCTACATCTAATAACATCATAACGCAAAATCCCAGCATCGCTCCAATTGTAGCAATCTTTGTGTTTTTCATCATTTGAGATTCTGGTATTAATTCTTCGATTACAACATATATCATAGCTCCAGCTGCAAATGCCAATGCATATGGTAAGAAGTTACGAAGCGTTACTGCCAAGACCGCACCTAAAACCCCGGCAATTGGTTCAACAATACCACTATATTGTCCAATCATAAATGATTTTCCTAAACTCATATTTTCTCTTCGCAAAGGGATACTAACTGCAGCTCCTTCTGGAAAGTTTTGAATCCCAATCCCGATAGCTAAGGCAACAGCAGCTCCAATAGATGCTCCAGGTAAACCTGCAGCTGCAGCACCAAACGCTACTCCAACAGCTAAACCTTCAGGTATATTGTGAAGTGTGATAGCTAAAACTAAGAGAACTGATCTTTTCCACGAGCTTTCTAAACCTTCTTTGTGATTTGATTCAATATGTAAATGTGGTAACACTTTATCAGCGATTAATAAGAATGCGCCCCCTGCTAAAAATCCAATTATCGCAGGCACCCAAGGTATCATATTCAATTCTTCAGCCAACAAAATTGCTGGATTTAGTAAACTCCAAAAAGAAGCAGCTATCATAACTCCAGCAGCAAAGCCAAGCATTCCATTGAGCACTTTTTGATTTATATTTTTAAAGAAAAACACCATTGCAGAACCTGCAACTGTCATAAAGTAAGTAAATCCCGTACCGATTAAAGCTGCGACAATAGGACTTAAATTTTCAAAAAATTCAATCATAGTCTTCCCCCTTTTTTAAAATTATATCATACTCATTTGTATTTTTATTCTATTTTGAATATTTCCAAAAAAAAACTGACATTTATTCATGTCAGTTTTATATTTATCTTAGATTATTTCTTTGTTTTTGGTTCTGGTTTTGGTTCTTCTGCTTTTGGTTCCTTTACTTCTTTCACTTCTACCATAACCTCTTTTGGTTCTTTTGGAAGATCTTTTCCTAAGAACGTTGGCAATTCCATACCTGTCATTTTAAATAAATCACTCATAGGTGGAATTGATTTCATTAGTCCTGAAGCGAAATTCGCTGTTGAAGATTTTCCATCTACGTTATTTCCGCCATCCCAAACTGTAATGTTATCAAATTTCAAGTTCTTAATTGCTTCCACTTGAATTTTTACTAAAGTTTCTAATTTTTCAGCTATGATATATTGAATTGCAGCATCTGGATTTGATCCAGCTGCTTGAACAAGTTGTCTGAATCCATCTGCTTGTTTTGATAGAATTTCAAATGTACCACGAGCTTCCGCTTCCATTTTAGAGTATGTTCCATCTGCTTGACCTTTTGCTTCTCTTCTGATTTGTTCAGCAACTGCCTCTGCTTCAATAACTTTTTTAAGTTTATCAATTTCTGATTTCACAATTACATCTGCTTCAAGTGAAGCTTTTTCTCTGCTTGCTCTTGCAAGTTCCGCTTCTTTTTCTGCTACATATGATTCTTCTAAAGCTTTCGCAGATGCGATTTTTTCAGCTGCTGTAGCTCTTCTTAATGATTCTGCTTGAATTTCTCTACGACCTGCATCTGATTGAGAAATTTCTCCTAGAGAATGATTTTCCCCTTCAATTGCTAGAGCATTCGCTGTAGCCACTTTAATTCTTTGATCTCTAACTGCTTCTGCTTCACCAATGGAACCATCGCGGTTCTTTTCTGCAACTGATTTCTTTGCATCATTGATTGCTTTTGCAGCTGCTTCTTTACCTAGTGCATCAATATAACCAGAATCATCATTGATATCCGTAACGTTAACGTTGATTAAACGAAGTCCAATTTTCTTTAATTCTGTTTCTACATTATCTGAAACTGCTTCAAGGAATTTATCTCTATTTGTGTTAATTTCTTCGATATCCATAGTAGCAATTACCAAACGTAGTTGTCCAAATATAATATCTTTTGCTAATTCTTGGATTTCTGCTAATTGTAATCCTAATAACCGTTCTGCTGCATTTTGCATTACGTTCGGTTCTGTAGAAATACCTACTGTAAACCTTGAAGGAACATCAATACGAATATTTTGACGAGACAATGCCTTTGTTAAGTCTACACTGATTGAAAGTGGAGTCAAATCTAGGTATTGGTATGCTTGAATGAATGGGTAAACAAATTTTGCTCCCCCGTGTAAACAGTTCGCTGATTTGCTAGAACCATCTTTGTTGTTACCAACTTTACCATATATTACTAATATTTTGTCCGATGGACATTTTCTAATTCTGGTGACAACAAATACTAAAACCATAAATACGATTACTACAATCGCAATGATTAACCCTATTGCATCACCTGCTGCTAAAAATCTTAACATATATTTTCTCCTATTCTATATTTTTTTTACAACCAAAGTTGTTTCATCTACTAATCCAATAATTTTTACTTCTGTTTTATTCAATATGTCTTCCTTATCTTTTGTTATAGCGTCTACCTCAACCATTTTCCCTTGATGATTGAAAATGACTTTTCCTTTTCCAATTGATTCTTTGGGAACTCTTATATATACCGTAGCTGTTTTTCCAACAGCGGTACTGTAATCAAGATTTCCGGATGATTCTAGTTTCAATATTGCTTTCATAGCTATTGCTAACAATACTGCTGCAATTGCTCCCGAAATACCCCCAATCAATATTGCTACCCATACAGATACATTATCTGCCAATAAATATACCGTCCAGCTTCCTATACTAAAGAACGCTAGCACTCCTCGAATCGTGACAATTCTAAGACCACTTATTGATCCTATTCCATCATTATTGTAAATATCGACATCACTGGATCCGTCCATATCATCAATATCCACATTGATATCGATATCCGTATCAAAATCCATATCCATATCTAAATCTACATCTCCATCGAATGAATCACCATCCATGCCGATTAACATCAGCACAATGAAAATAAACATAATGATTGTAGATGCTGTACCTATTATAAATGATATTTGTTGGAGATTTGTTAAATTATCCCACCACATAAAATACCCTCCTTATTAAATGTTATCTAAATAATATTCTACCACATTTTCCATGAAATAAATATGATAATATTAAATAGTTTTCATCACAAATTATCTAAAATATAATTCGCAATCGAATAAAAGAAACGTTGTCTCAATTAAACAATACAAATAAAATATAATTTATTTGTTTATTAATTGCTTGTTTCGATAATATAATGCTAAATCAATTAAGACCATCGTTGCGTTAAGCGCATATAGAGCAATCACAAAATCTGCTGAATACAGTATTTTATGAATAATACCAAAAATATATCCAGTGAAAATAACATATAGAAATATGATGCTTTTCCCTTCAATACTTTTACTCTTGATGCTTTTATAAATTGATACTGGCCAAGCAAAACCAAAACACAGTAACATTCCTATTTCAAAAACACTCATATAAATTGTCCTCCAAAGTTATTATTTGTATTATATCATTATTCACTGAATATTTGTACCTATTATGCCCTGGTTTTTCATGAATAATCATAAAAAATGATGGAAACTAATCCATCATATTTTCTTATTTCTATGAAAACTTTACTTTCACTGCTTTGCGTTCTTCCGCATCATCTACAACAAAGAAGTCGGCTTGTTTAAACTTAAACATGTTTGCCACAATATTCGAAGGAAACAATTCGATTTTATTATTCAATTTCAGAGCTGTGTCATTATAAAACTGACGCCCGTATGAAATTTTATCTTCAGTATCCTTTAATTGCGCCATCAAATCTTTAAAGTTTTCGTTCGCTTGAAGTTCCGGATATTGTTCTTGAACCATAAGCAACCTACCAATTGCACCAGAAATACCTTTTTCTGCTTCCGCTGCTCCAGCTACACTTCCTGTTTGAGCTGCTTGTGCGTATAATCCTCTAGCTTTGGCAAACTCCTGAAAGATATCCTTTTCATGACTTGCATACCCTTTTACAGTTTCCACTAGATTTGGAATCAAATCGAAACGACGTTTTAACTGCACATCAATTTGAGACCAACTATTACGAACATTGTTTCTTAACACAACAAGTTGGTTATAAACACTAATAATACCTATTGTTGCTAAAATTAAAATAATACCTATAACAATTCCAAAAATTCCTCCGTCTGTAATTAAAAACATAGTATTTTCCTCTCTTTCTTTTATGGCTAACGGCTTCTACCACCGCCACCGCCACCACCAAATGAACTTCCTCCACCAAAACTGCCACCGCCGCCTCTACCACTTGATGAACTCATACGAGCCGCTTTAGCTTGTACGATTGTTGAGGTAGAATGCATTTTACCAACTGTAAATGATGAATTAATATGATGCAACATACTTCCGTGATAATATCTATTATACATTGTTCTTCTATTTAAATATGTAGAATTAGTACTGTCTAATTCTTCTTCTGGAAGTTTTACTTTTAGCTGACTCATAACTGTATCAGCTATTTCTAGTACCGTAGCATATACAATGAAATGTTCCCAAACAATGACACCGGGAATTGGATAGTCATCCATAGAACTGAAATTCAATAAGAAATTTCGGAATGCTTTCCACTTTGTATATAGTTCATTTCCAGCAACCGTACGTTTCTTAATTCTATAAATATAAATCGAATATAATATTAAAACTGCTATTGACGCAATTGCTTCAATCCAAATCGAAATACTATACATGGAACCAATAACAAATGAAACAAATAAGAAACTGATTGGTATCAACATCACAATGTTAACAGATTTCTTTTCCAACTTAAACCCGGTTTCAAAATACTTATTCTTCTCTGATGATTGTTTCACCATTTTTACAAATTGTTTTGCGTTGTTTATAAAAGAATTTGCTTTCTTTTCATCCGTTTTACCATAGTTTTCTATTTGTTTCGTAGAGACGGTTTTTCCATCCCCAATTGTTTTGAAAATCCACATTAATAAATAATTCTCGTGAGCCTTCAAATCATTTCGATTCGCTTTTTCGTTTAGATTTAATACGAAATTTGTGGCTTCTCCGGTTAAAGATCCTTTTGTTTGATCGATGATAATATATTTTCTTCGAATCAAATCTAACAGTGTTGCGGTGAAAGTTTCATCATTCACCTTTTTCTCAAAGTATAAATATCCCACTTCAGCTGGACTATCATTATTTGGTAATTCTCTAAAATAATCACCAGAAAATTTAGGGGTATATTCCTTATCATATTTCACATAGATAAGATATGTAATACTGCTCATAATGACTATCATTCCAATAGTAGCCGCTAACAGATACCTTGCGGCATCAATTCGTGTATTGTAATCTTCTGCTAGTTGCACTTCAATGTCTATTAAAATTGCTTTATTGATATACGGTGTAATAAATCTATTATTTGAGTTTAAATTTGGAAATAGATCATTTTCCACTAATATTCGAAATTCTGGGTATTCATTTTTTTTGATATTCTGCATTTCCATTAAAACTTCTGTGTTTGACACTTTTGTTATGGTACCACTGGTTAATCCATGACCCCAAACATACATAGAATCCACGCTAAACAGGTTTTCAGGAAAATGAACCTCTATACTAGCTTCTTTTACTTTGGCTTCAGCATAGGTGAATAAACGCCAATTAAGCTCCGATATATCAGAGTACTTGGTAATTGCGCCTAAAATCGTATACTCGTATTCAAAGGTGACTTGTCCTTCCATCCCACCCGCTAGTCTTGTGTCAACAAAAATCGATTCACATGAGGCCACATTTGGTTCACAGACAATTCGGTATCCTAGTTCATCCCTATCTCCATTGAAGGAAAAACCAATGTCTATTAAGTTACTTTTATCAACACCATCTTTATAGAAACGAGCGCTAATATTATCTTCATCAAGAATTGCTACATTATTAATGCTGGTATCAAGAGGATACCCAGCAGGATACTTATCAAACCCGATATCACGAAAACGAACACTCATTTCTTCGTAATAATACATATCCCATCGTTCAACAACAGTCATATCTCCTGCATCATTAATTGTTACAATTGCTTCGTAAGAATCAATTCGAATATCAGGCTTAACAATGAAGAAAATTACTACTGATATAATAGCTAGAACTCCAATTATTTTTAACGCTGCAACTATTTCTTTTAACACTCAATACCACCACCGCTCTAATAAAAATCAAGAATAATGTATATATCTTGCATTTTTTAATTATATCATATTTTAAAAATTTTTGAAGGCAAAAAATATAAGTATCTGAAAAATTTAAACTCTATAATTTAGTTTCCATTTCATCTTAAAAGAATAATTTAAAAATGAGTCATTTTCATTTCATAATATGCTATACTTTTCATATGTTATGCAATGAAGAGGTACGATATGAATAATCCATTTAGCAGTCAAAAACAACCAGTATATGCAACCCATGGTGTTGTAGCAACAAGTGAAGGTTTAGCAGCGCAAGCTGGGTTAGAAATTCTAAAAAAAGGCGGTAACGCAGTAGACGCTGCCGTAGCTACAGCCGCAGCTTTAACCGTTGTAGAACCTTGTAGCAACGGTATTGGAAGTGATAACTTCGCTCTGGTTTACTTTAAAGATAAACTCTATGGGATGAACAGTAGCGGATACAGTTCTAGAAATATATCCATTGATAAAATTAAAGCTATGGGATTCAATGAAATCCCCAAGTTTGGAGTTATACCAATTACTGTCCCTGGCACACCTAAGGGTTGGGCTAGACTTATAGAACGGTTTGGAAACTTAAGTCTATTAGAGGTATTAACCCCG
The DNA here is from genome assembly GCA_964622615.1 of uncultured Candidatus Izemoplasmatales bacterium. Lineage (GTDB taxonomy): Bacteria > Bacillota_I > Bacilli_A > Izemoplasmatales > Hujiaoplasmataceae > 4572-104. The sequence goes on from CAZUQS010000001.1 coordinate 24,427, forward strand.
GCAATACACTTAGCTAGGAACGGTTACGCAATCAGCGAAACGATAGGATCATACTTTGATAAAGCAATCGCGAACTATCAAAAATTAAATACAAGCAAAGAGTATAACCACTTTTTTGAAGTGTTTACAAATCATGGAAAGACATATAAAGCGGGTGACGTGTTTAAAAGCGAACATATGGCAAAAACATTGGAACTAATTGGTAAAACGAATAGTGATAGTTTCTATACCGGGGAATTGGCTGATAAAATAGTTTCTTTTATGGAAACTCATAATGGATTTATTGATCACCAAGACCTTGCAGAATACGATTGTGAGTTTGTAGAACCAATCCACGTAAATTACAAAGGATATGACATCTGTGAAATTCCGCCAAACGGACAAGGTATTACAGCATTAATGGCATTAAACCTACTACAAGATGAATCTGTAAAAGCAGGTTCTATTGAAACCATTCACAAACAAATTGAAGCAATTAAAATTGCATTTAGTGATACGTTAACCTATGTAACAGATCCATTATTTATGAAAATAAATCCGAATTATTTATTAAGTGAAAATTATGTAACATTAAGAAAAAAAGATTTGACTGATTATGCATTGTTACACAACCCAATTGAGTATGACTCAAGTGGTACGGTGTATCTGGCTACCGCAGACAAAGATGGTAACATGGTTTCTTTTATTCAAAGTAATTATATGGGATTTGGAAGTGGTATTGTTATAGATGACACTGGAATATCTATGCAAAATCGAGGCCATACATTTAAATTAGACCCAAACCACCATAACAAACTAGAACCTAGAAAAAGAACCTATCATACTATTATTCCTGGATTTATTATGAAAGACAAGAAACCAATTGGTCCATTTGGTGTCATGGGTGGATTTATGCAACCACAAGGTCATTTGCAAGTAGTCATGAATTTATTAGATTTCAATATGAATCCTCAAGCAGCATTGGATGCTCCTAGATTCCGTTGGAATCAATTACTTGATGTGAGTTTGGAAAATTCCTTTTCAGAAGAACTATTGAAATCATTAAAAATGAAAGGCCACAATGTCAAGTTTGAACCAAGAGGCAGTAGTTTTGGTAGAGGACAAATCATTTTAAAAAAAGGCGACCATTACGTAGCAGGAACAGAAACACGCTGTGATGGTCATATTGCATACTACTAAAAAACATAAATTTTTATGTTTTTTTTTGCATAAACCAGAAAAAAAAGACCAATATTGGTCTTATTTTACAATTTTTTCGCCATTCACATAAATCTGTTTATCAATAATTTCATTTGATTCATCTAAAATTCCTTGATAACTATCGAAATACTTACTGTATCCACCCTCACATGATCCTATTAACACAACTTTTTTTGACAGAAAAGGTTTTGACTCTAAATATTTTCTCACGTATTGACAAGGTCGTCCTGCCCAAACTGGAGACACTAAATATATCGTGTCGTATTTTGAATAATCAATTTCTTCAATATCATACTTAACATTTTTATTGGAAGTCGTATAATACCCGTACATAAACATTTGCATAAATCTTGATTTGTAGACTTTGCCAACTGGTTTGAGTTCTACTTTCGTACCTTCCATTGATTCTGCAATTGCCTTACTCCTTTTATTTTTACTCATTGAAAAATATAGTACTAAATTCATATAAGCCTCTTTTCTTATCTACTATTATACAATAGATTCAAATAATTCCTTGTGGTTAGAACTCATTACTTCCGTTTCGGAGATAAGTCGTGTCCCCAACTGCAGAAGAGAAACGATGTTTTTTTATGTTCAATCGTCTAAATTTTGGAACGAATTCGGAAAATAACTCTTCATTTCATCCTTTGTAATCAAAGCTTGGAAATAATAACTACTGATGGTATGACTTCGGCCGAAGTCAATTAAACGATCAAGTTTATCATATACACGGTTAGTAGATTGAATACTAGCTGCATTTTTTCTTTCGTTTAATAATTTTGCTAGTTTATCAGTTAAATTTACCGCCTTAGTAGTACGTTTTGAAATGCTAGCTTGAATACCATATTGGGAGTTAATATATGCATTTAATGGTTCGTTGCCTTCGAATTTTTTTTCAATATTTGGAAATACCGTTAATGGTAAATAATTTTCCAAAATCATAATTGGTTGCAAGTCACCCAGGTATAGTCTGTTAATATAGAAATAATCCAATCCCTCTTTCATATCAAATCCCATGGTTTTTATGGTTTTTTTGTCTAGATGTACGACCTTTTTCTCTACACATTTAATGGATGGATTTAACCCCAGGGCGATGATTGCATCATAGATTGCAACATTTCGGTCAAAAAAGTAGTTTGTTAATTCAAAATATGAGACATTATAATCATCATTTTTGTTCTTCTTTATATATCGCTCTAAAACAAGTTGCTTATACGCCAAAAGTGCAAATTTAGAATCAATATTCAGGTGATTTGCAAGTTCATTTGGCTCTGGTAATATATTTTTGTAGTAAAACGTTTGGTCTAATATCAATGCTTTGATACTCTCTTTGATTTGTTGGTCGTAACTCACTGTTGAACGTCGGTCTATTGTGATGAGATCTAAAAAGTTAAATGGCATGAACAATCACCTCAAATTCTGTGAATTCCCCAGGAAAATAATTATATACATAACCCACTATTTGGTCATCTGCATCGACAATCTTCATTCTTACAAAATAGATTGCATCATTAGGGTGTATTCGAAGCAGTAACGCTTCTGCTGAGGATGCATTAATCGGGCTAAATGTACTATGTAAATGTTTTATTTGATAGTGATAAGTGTCTTCTATTAATGTAAATAGTTTTTCATCTTTATCAAATTTCTCTTTAAATTTAGGAAAATATTTTTCAGGAAGATAGATTCTCTGCAACACAACTGGATTTTGATTAGACTTGATTACACATACAAAAAGGTGACATTTTTCTCCCTTATCAAGCTTTAAAGCTCGATAAGCACTATAGTCTTCAGAAATGTCATCTAACAGTATTAATTCTTTGTGATAAAACACGTTCGATCCTTCCTCAACATCCATATCATAGAAAGCATGCAAGAATGTGTGGTAATTCTTACGATTGGTTACATAGGTTCCCTTTCCCTTTATACGTTTAATTTTTCCTTCTGAAATTAATTGATCATAAGCCATTCTGACTACTGTCTGACTCACTGAAAATGTTTGACAAATTTCTTTTTCGGTAGGAAGTTTGTCATTATATTTAAGATTACCAACATCTATTGCATCAGTTATTGAAGCGGCTATCTGCTTATATATCGATGTTTTTAGTGTTTTATTAATATAGATATAATCCAAATTCCATCACCTCCATTTTTATATATTTAAAAAATAACACATTAATTATAATAACATAAATGTTATGAAAATTATTATTTATTCCATATTTTAATCAAAAGAAGAGTAAACAAAAAATGCTTACTCAAGTTCTTTTATTTATTTTTTTGGCACATGTAATTGCTCTAAAAGTTTTCCTACTAATCTTGGACGTTCTGCGACTAATGCTCCTACTTCTGTTAATGCTTTAATTTTATCTTCAACAGACCCTTTTCCTCCAGATATAATAGCACCAGCATGCCCCATTTTTTGTCCTTTAGGAGCTGTTCTACCGCCTAAAAAAGCTACAAGTGGTTTCGTAAGAATACCATCTCTAATAGCATCCGCAACTTCTTCTTCCATAGTTCCACCTAGTTCTCCGATGATTACAATAGCTTTTGTTTCGGGATCCGCTTCATATTGAGGTAAAAATTCTGCAAATCTTGTTCCAGGAACAGGATCTCCTCCGACACCTATTAATGTTGAAACCCCATATCCAGCTTCAACAATCATTGCTGTCACTTCATTTGTTAATGACCCACTTCTTGTCATTACACCAATATTACCTTTTTTATACACTCGTTCAATCCAATGAGGAAAACTACCCATCATTGCTTGTTTTGGAGAGATTACACCTGAAGTATTTCCTCCAACAACTAGGGCATTATGTTCTTTTGCTGCTTGGCGGATGAGCACCATTTCATGCAATGGAATTCCATCTGCAATCGTGACGATCTTCTTTATACCTGCATTGAGTGCTTCCATAACTGCGTCTTTTGTCAATTTTGGAGGGACAAATAACATTGACGCTTCTATCCCATGATGCTCAGCTGCCGTTTTAACAGAATTATATACTGGTTTTCCTTCAACAAATTGACCTTCCTTACCTGGGGTTACACCACAAACTACTTGTGTCCCTAAATCAATCATATGTTTTGTCCAAAAACTTCCTTCTTTACCGGTAATACCTTGTACACACACTGTTGTGGTTTTGTCTATGAATATACTCATTTTGAACCTCCCTTAGCAAGTAAAACTGCTTTTCTAACAGCTTCTTCTGTATCAAAGATTGGTTCTAAACCAGCTTCTTTTAAAATTTTCACTGCTTCAATTTCGTTGGTACCTCTAATACAAGTTACAATTGGTCGGTCTGGTTTCAAACGATTGATTGCATCTACAATACCTTCCGCCATAAAGTCCGCTCTTGCGATGGTTCCAAACGTTACAATCAAGATTACTTTGGAAGGAACTTTCAAACAAATCTCCATTGCTTTTACTGCTTTCTTGTAATTTGGCCCGCCAAACTCTAAGTAGTTCGCTATCGTTCCACCTTCATAATGAATCAAATCATACACAGTTGTAGTCAAACCAGCTCCAGCACACATCAATCCGATATCGCCATCAAATTGAATGAAAGGTATACCTTCTTGATTCGCATCAAACTCTGCTTCTGTTTTGTAATCACTTTGAACTTGTTCAAAACGAGTTTGACGAAACATCGAGTTATCATCAATCATTAGTTTTCCATCTCCAGCAATTAGTTCGTCATTGTTTGTTATAAATAATGGATTGATTTCTACCAATTCTGCATCGTATTTTATAAAGACTTCAAATAGTCTTAAAAATAGCTTAATAAGACCCTTTGTTACCGCTTTAGAGAATCCCAAAGAATACGCAATTTGACTTGCTTGAAAAGGCATTAACCCATAACGCAAATCGATTGGCTCTTTGATTATTTTTTCTGGTTGAGTAACTGCTAATGTTTCAATATCAATTCCACCTTCAGCACTTACAATTAATAATCCAGTTGCTAAATATGGGTCTACAGTAATTGAAACATAAATTTCTTTTTTGATATCTACTGCTTCTTCAACTAGAAGCTTTTTTATATTTAATTCATGTGTAAACAAACGATGTGCCTCTGACTTTGCTAATTCATTTGTCTTAACAAAAGAAATTAACCCAGCCTTTCCGCGGCCACCACTTAAGACTTGTGATTTTAATACGCATGGAAATCCGATATTTGCTAGAGCTTCATCTAACTGACCCTCTTGATCAATCAAGATGCTATTTGGAGTTTTAATTCCTGCTTCATTGAATACAGTTTTTGCTTGATATTCGTATAATTTCATGCTTGACCTCTACATAAATTTCTTGAAGTATTCGCCAAAAATATCTTCATCTGTGGGCTTTTGTGGTGGAAAAAATTCTGAAACCCAAGTAACATTTAGAAAATGTTTATAATTTATATTCTCCGTTGTAACATTACCGCCCCATGTTCCGCAACCTAAAGAAACAGTGGATGGCATACCATTAAAGAATGCCCCTCCATTTGCTGGAGCTTGAGCTTGGTTTACCATAATTCTACTTGATTTCATATACATTCCTAAATGATGAATGTAATCTTGATTAAATGTATGAATACCACAAGAATGCCCAGTGCCATAATTATCCGTTAATCGGACAAGGATTTGATATCCTTCTTCGAATGTTTTGTACTTGAATACTGTTAGTACAGGGGATAATTTTTCTTGTGAAAAGAAATCTTGTTCAATATCTTGTGCACCTTCAACAAGCAATACTTTCGTATTTTCCGGTACAGATAGTCCTGCATTTTTTGCTATTTTGACTGCGGATTGAGCTACAATTTTTGGGTTGATAGAACGATACCCTTTTGCATTCATCTGCCACATATGTTGTTCTAAAACATCGCGGTCTTTTCCTTTCACAAAATAACTTCCTAAACGTATAAACTCTTCAATCATTTGATTATAAATTGACTCCTGTATTATTACAGAGTTTTCACTAGAACATGACGTAGCAAAATCAAATGCTTTACTCATTATGATTTTACCAGCCGCATCTTTAACAACTGCATCTTCTGCGACTATTTGCACGGAATTACCAGGACCTACTCCATACGCAGGAGTTCCCGAGGAATAAGCGGCTTTTACCATCGCTCCCCCACCTGTAGCTAGAACCACATCAACTTGTTTCATTAACTCATTGGTGAGTTCGATAGATGGTTCTTCAATAATTTGAATTAAGTCTGCTGGAGCACCGACTTTTTTAAGACCGTCTCTCATAAAATCAACTGCCATTTTAGATGAATATTTTGATTTTGGATGAGGTGCAAATATTACTGCATTTCTTCCTTTTAATATGGTAACAGCGTTACTTGCAGGTGTAGCAGTTGGATTTGTAACTGGTGTCAAAGCACCAACAACGCCTACAGGTTTTGCATATTTTTTAATTTTTTTCTCATCATCAACTTCTATTAAACCTACAGATTTCGCACCTTTTATATCTTTTAAAACACCCAAAACTTTGTTTTTATGTTTTGCGATTTTATCAGGTACA
>CAZUQS010000002.1:0-21976 GCA_964622615.1 uncultured Candidatus Izemoplasmatales bacterium
GAGGAACTGACGCAGCTGCTGTGCAGTTATCTCGTGAAGGTGTATTAGTATGTACTATTGGAATGCCGTCAAGATATATTCATTCTACAACTTCAATGATTCATAAAGATGATTATGAATCAGTACGAAATGTTATTTTAGCAATGTTAAAAGAAATCGATTTTAATAAGATTAGCGAAATTAAAAAGAACGCTTAATCTTTTAAAAAATAAACTTATGAGACCACTTTATGTGGCTTGGAAAGGAAACGTTAAGAATGACTGAAAAAAAAGTTCTTTCTAAAAAAGAACAAACAAGACAAATGACAATTTTAGCTATGTTTATAGCGATAATTGCAGTCTTAGGATTGGTTCCAAATGGTTTAGGAGGGACAATCGGATTTATTAAAATTGCACCGAATATGGAAGCGACAATTATTCACATACCAGTTTTAATTGGCGCAGCTCTATTGGGTAGGAAAATGGGCATTTATTTAGGACTAGCATTTGGTGTTATCTCTAATATTGCAGCATTTCTTTATGTAAGCCCATTGTTTTATTATCCTTGGGTAGCAATATTACCAAGATTTATTTTTGGGTTGTTAATCTATGATGTAACCAAATTTTGTATTCGCATAATAAAAAATAAATATGTTGGAATTGGAGTCAGCTTTACATTACTCACTTTATTACATACAGTAATGGTATTAACAATGGCTTGGACTTCGTATACTATGGTATTCGAATACGCATCTTTATCAGAAGCGCTCAAACCATTTATCACCTTATTGGTAGTAATTAATGTGCCTATTGTGTCATTGATTGAAGCTGGAGTGGCAGGGGTTGTCGGTGGAGCAATCGTAATGCGATTAGCAAAATATTTAAAAAACAAAGATTATGTTTTAGAATCAGAGGTAGAATAATTGAAAGTAGCTATTGATATAGGAAATACCACCATAGCAATAGGTTTATCAGAAAACGGAAAAAATCTAGATAAAGTGTATCGCTTAAATACAGAAAAAAACAAATCATCGGATGAATATCACGTCTTACTGAAATCGTTTATTTCCGGATGTTCTAGAGCAATGATTTCATCTGTAGTACCAGAACTAAATAGTGTTTTTAGGGATTATTTTGAGCAAACATTTGATGTGACTCCATTATTTTTAGGACAAGGAGTTAAAACTGGAATTCAGGTTTTATCGGATGATCCAAAAGAAGTGGGAGCGGATTTAATCGGGAATTCAGTTGCTGCAACAAGTATCTATAATGAAACATGTTTGATTATAGATTTAGGTACTGCAACAACATTTACCTACGTAGAGAGAAAAGCTTTAAAAGGTGTAATTATTACGACTGGGTTAACCACTAGTAAGAATGCATTGATCAATAAAGCTTCTTTGTTACCGCAAATTGAACTTGTCCCACCTAAAAAATTATTAGGAACTAATTCTGCAGATTGTATAAAATCAGGGTTACTGTATGGTCATGCTTCGATGATTGATGGTATGATTAAACGGATTAAAGATGATGTGAAAAATCCTGAATTGGTTGTGATTTTAACTGGTGGACATTCTAAAATTATTTATCCACTAACTAAGGAAAAAATAATCAACGATGAAACACTAATTTTAAAGGGATTATTAATCTTATTAGCAAAAAATGAATGAAAAATTCTTATAAAAGAAAAATGCACTGGATTTTGTGCATTTTTTTTGTTGGTATGGTAAAATAGAATAACAAAAGCGTGGTGAATATTGATGAAGAAATTACTTTTAGTAGATGCAAGCAATCTATTATTTAGATCTTACTATGCAACAGCGTATAGTGGGAATTTAATGCAAAATAAAGACGGAGTTTATACCAATGGTATTTATGGTTTTGCATATGCAATGAATACATTGATAAAAAATGGTTATACCCATTTTTTAGTTGCCTTGGATCCAAAAGGTAAAACCCTTAGACATTTAGCATATCCCGAATACAAAGGAACACGAAAATCGACTCCTGAAGAATTAATTATGCAGTTTCCATTGATGGAAGAATATTTAGATGCATTAGGAGTATATTTTTATCAACAAGACTTATATGAAGCAGATGACATCATAGGGTATGCTGTAGAACATTATAAAGAGCAATTCGATGAAGTTACAATTTTTAGTAATGATCACGATTTGATGCAATTATTAGACACGAATGTTACTCAAATGGTATCTAGAAAAGGGTTAAAAGAAGTAGAGATGTTTACTCCTGAATATTTGCAAGAAAAAATGGGTGTTTCGCCAAATCAAATCTCAGATTATAAAGGGTTAGTAGGAGACGCATCTGATAATATACCTGGAGTTCCTGGAGTTGGTGCTAAAACAGCAACGAAACTTCTTGATGAATTTCACACGTTAGAAAACATTTTAGAAAACACTTCTTCCTTAAAAGGAAAACTGAAGGAAAAGATTGAAGATAATAAAGAGTTAGCTATTTTTTCTAAGAAATTAGCAACAATAGAGACTCAGTTTGAGAACACTATGGATATCTCAAAAACAGAATACACCGGTTATGATCAAGAAAAATTGGTGAATTTCTTTCAAAAAATGAATTTCTACTCGTTTATTAAGAATTTAAATATTAAAAAGGAAGCAGTTGATGATGAATTTGTAGTCATCAAGAAACCTTCTGAAATTAAAGTGATATTAGGAGATGAATGTTTCTTACATTTAGAATTCTTTGGTAGCAATTATCATGTTGCGACACCATTAGGTTTTGGTGTTATATTCTCTGAAATCGCATATTTCATTCCATTTGAAATCGCTTTAGAAAGCAAAGATTTTATTGCATTCTTAGAAGCGAAAAACAAAAAGAAATATGTGTTTGATTTAAAAGCCATAACGGTGTTATTACGTTGGCATGGTATTCAAATACGTGGTATAGAATACGATTTATTACTAGCTGCTTATCTAGTGAATTCCAGTGTGAATCAAGATGATTTTAGAGATGTAATAGAAGTGTTTGATAATCACAGTGTTGAATTCCAAGATAATGTTTATGGAAAAGGAGTAAAATTCCAGATTCCTGAAAAGAATATATATATTACATATGCAATTTCCAAAGTCAAGGCAATTGCAGATACATTGAGCGACGCTATGAAACGAATTAATGAATTTGATCAGATCAAATTATTAAATGAGATTGAAATTCCTTTAGCGAAAGCATTGGCTGATATGGAATGTAATGGGATTTATGTCAATCCAGATAGTCTTAATGATTTTGGTACAGATTTGTCACAAAAAATTGAAGAAACGGAAATTCTTATTTATAATTTAGCTGGGTCCAAGTTTAATATCAATAGTCCCAAACAACTTGGAGTTGTATTATTTGAAACGATGCAATTACCAGTTTCAAAAAAGACAAAAACGGGGTATTCTACAGATATATCTGTATTGAATAAATTAAGTAAGTTTAATCCAATTATTGATTTGATTATCAATTATAGAACTTACACAAAACTACACTCGACCTATTACGAAGGGTTAAAACAAGCGCTGGAAATTAAATCAGATTCTAAGATTCATACTATCTACCAACAAGCTTTAACTAAAACAGGTAGGTTATCTTCGAAAGAACCAAATCTTCAAAATATTCCAATACGAAGTGAAGATGGTAGAGTTTTAAGAAAGGTTTTTGAACCAAGTGCTGGCAATGTATTATTATCGTTTGATTATTCACAAATTGAACTACGTGTTCTAGCTGAAATGGGGCAAGTTAGCAATTTGAAAAAAGCTTTTGAAGAGAATAAGGATGTTCATGAAGAAACTGGGAAATTGATTTTCAAGAAATCAGAAATTTCTAGAGAAGAACGTTCGATTGCGAAAACGATTAATTTTAGTATTATTTATGGAAAAACACCGTGGGGTTTAGCGGAAGATTTAAATATACCATTAAACAAAGCAAAACAATTTATCGATAATTACTATGCGAACTATCAAGAAATCAAAACATTAATGGAGAAAAATCAAGAATTCGCAAAAGAAACTGGCTATGTAAAAACGTTGTTCAATAGATTGATATATATTACAGAAATGAAATCAAACAATTATCAGACAAGAGAATTTGGAAAACGTATTGCAATGAATGCTCCAATTCAAGGAACTGCAGCTGATATATTAAAAATAGCAATGGTTAAGATTGCAAAAACCTTTAAAGAACAAAATTTAAAATCTAAAATGATTTTACAAATTCACGATGAAATTGTTCTTGATGTTGTAAAATCAGAAGAAGCAATGGTCACAGAAATTGTAAGAGATTTGATGGAAAATGCAGTAGATTTCAAAACGAAATTAATTGCGAATTATTCATCAGGTCAAAATTTGTATGAGGTGAAATAATGCCGGAACTTCCTGAAGTCGACACAGTCAAAGAAACTCTGAAGAAATTTATTATCGGTAAGAAAATTACCGATGTTTTGGTGTGTTTTGATAAAATCATTCGTTATCCGAATGTAGAAGACTTTAAGAAAGAGATCATTAATCAAACCTTTACAGACATTAGAAGGTATGGGAAATATCTTCTCTTTGATTTGAATCAATCCACGTTAGTTAGCCATTTGCGAATGGAAGGGAAATACTATCTAAGAAAGAATTTGGATGAACGAACAAAACATGAACACATTATGTTTGCTTTAGACAGTGGAGAATACCTTTCCTATCATGATGTTAGAAAATTTGGGACTATGGAATTGGTTGGTCATCAGCAAGAAAACAAATTAAATAGTATTAAGAGTTTAGGCAGGGAAATAAATAGTCCAAATTTAGATGTGTCCTATCTTTATCCAAGCATCAAGAAATCCAATCGCCCAATTAAATCCATTTTGTTGGATCAACACGTTGTAACTGGTTTAGGAAATATTTATGTGGATGAAACACTCTTCCTGGCTAAGATCAATCCGAAAACTCTCGGTAAAAAATTATCGTACTATCAAATAGAGAAAATTGTCACTTCTGCAAAAGCGACCATTTCAAAGGCGATTGCATTGGGTGGAACAACCATTAGAACATATCAATCCACATTAGGTGTCGATGGTCGATTTCAGAATGAACTTAATGTTCATACTCTTGTTGGCAAGCTCTGCAAACGTTGCGGAGATACCATAGTGAAAACCAAAGTTGGAGGAAGAGGAACGTATTTGTGCCCGACTTGTCAAAAAGAGAATAGTCCTCTGATTATAGGATTAACGGGTGGAATCGCTAGTGGAAAAAGCGTTGTTTCAAACTGGTTTAAAGAAAAAAAAGTTAAGGTTTTAGACGCTGATAAGATTTATAAAAAACTATTAAAAAACAATAAAATAATGTATAATGAAATAGTGACTGAATTTGGTTTAGAAATCGAAAAAAACAATGAAATTGATCGAGTATTATTAGGGAATATCATTTTTAAAGACTCGTTTAAGAGACAAAGACTGAATGAAATAGCTCATCCATTCGTAATGCAAGAAATGGAAAAGAGAATTAATTCATACAAAGCTAATCATGAAGTAATTGTCTTAGACATCCCATTATTGTTTGAAGCGAAGTTAGACTATATGGTGAATATTATTCTTTTGGTTTATGTGGATTTTGATACGCAATTACAAAGACTAATGGAGCGCGATCAAATTTCAAAGGAATACGCAATGACTAAAATAGAATCTCAAATGAGTTTAGATTTTAAAAAATCAAACTCAGATGTTATAATTGATAATAGTGAAGATTTACTAAAAACAAAAGAACAGTTTTTAGTTATATATAATAAATTAAGGAGTGATGGATATGTCATTTAAAAGTTATTTTTCACCGTCTTGTGAAACTCGTGAACTTCACGCGGATCCAGATTTAAGAACTAGATATTATCGAAATAATTTTACTCAAGTAGTTGAGGCGTTAAAAGTATTAGCTGAAAAATATCATTTGCAAATACGTGATATCAACGAAGTGCATAAAGAAGTAAATCTAATTGGAGATGGGTTTGATTGTATCGTAACAGTAGCTCAAGTTACACCAATAGAAGCTGGTATAGATTTGAAGATAAATGTATTTGGTTCTCTAGGATTTGGAAGGCCAAAGAAAAAAGCGATATTGTTTTATAAAGAATTAAAAACCATATTAAAGTTTAAGGGAGTATCATTACATCCATAAGGAGAGTATTCATTGGAAAGCATTAGAAGAAGCGATACTTTTGTAGTATCAGGAGAAGGTATTAGCTCCAGTATAGACTATCAAGTGTTAACACTCTTATATCAACCTATTATTGGAGCATCAGCTTATAATTTATATCTTACATTATTAAATTTAATGGACCGTCAAACACTGATTTCTGATGAATATATGCATTCTGATTTGGAATCATTATTGGACAGAAAAATCGAGTCGATTGAACAAGATAGATATAAATTAGAAGCGATAGGATTGCTTGTAACATTTTTTGTGAGCGATAGTTTTAACTATGAAATCAAGCTTCCTTTGAGCGCGCGAAGCTTTGTTAATGATGGAATTTTAGGTCAATACTTAATCGCTTCTATTACCAAAAAACGCTTCAAAAAAATATTAAAAGTGTTCAAAGTGTCTCCACCAAACAAAAAACAAAAATACAATATTTCAAAAGCATTTAATGAAGTATTCCCTGCAATTGGAAATCAAGAATATCTTCAAGAGAATAATCTATTATCTGGGGAGAAACAGCGCTTTGTTTCACTAAACAAATACAATTTTAATTGGAGAATGTTTAGCGATAGTATTCCGAAAGACATATTTTTGCCTGAAAATTTAACCGAAGCAATAAAACTGAAAATCGAAAGCTTAAGTTATGTATATGGTTTGGATGAATTACACATGAAAGATGTACTAATGAAATCTTTAGATGAGTTTAGTCATGTCAACATTGAATTTCTTGCAAGAAATGCTCGGTATGAATATGAAATTATGAATCAACAAGCTGAAACAAAAACGATTTTAGATAAAACCACAACCCGCAATACACCAACGGATCCGGTTGAATATTTCAAAACTGTATCACCAATCCAATTGTTAACAGAAATTGGAGAAGGCTTAGTATCAGTAGCGGATTTAAAAACAATAGAACGACTAATTGATGAAGTTGGGTTAGCACCTTCTGTAACAAACGTAATGTTGGCTTATATTGCTAGAACGAAAGATGGTGTATTACCTGGATTTGCATATTTCCAAAAAGTTGGACAAACCTGGAAAAGAAACCAAATTAATACTGTAGAACTTGCTATGGAATATGTGAAGCATCTAGAAACTAGAAAAAATACCAAATCAACATACACTGGTAAAAACAAACCAAAAGATATCGAAGTTGATTGGTTAGAGGATTATATCAAGAATATGGATTAGAGGTGATTTTTTGAAAAAAATCAATGAATTTTTAACCGATGCAAAAGTAGAAGAGGATGATCAAATTATTGATAAGTTTATGTCCGACCCAATTGTCAGTAATTTTGTTTTAAAAAATGATCTTACTCGAGAAACAATCATATTTGGAGTTAATAAAATATTGACTTTCATTAGCGATAAAGAAACCTGTTCTCGTTGTGAAGGTTTATTTGACTGCAAATTAACAACAGAAGGATTCTGGCCAAAATTATCCATTTATAATGATGATATTGAATTAGAATATGAAAAATGCAAATTCAATGATAGCGATAATTCAAAGAAAAATATAAATGCTTTTTATGTTCCCAAAAAGATTTTTCAAGCTGGACTTGATGATTTTGATATGATTGGTACAGACCGAAAAGAGATTCATCGCTTCATGTTAAACTTCTTAAAGAATTATAGTAAAAAAAATTATATCAAAGGTATGTATATAAGTGGGTTATACGGTTCAGGTAAAACGTATATTCTTGCGACTATGGCAAATGAATTAGCAAAACTAGGATTTAAGATAACATTTGTTTATTACCCAGATTTAGTAAGGGAATTAAAATCTTCTATAGGTGCAGGAGGATTTGAAGAAAAAATTGAGATTCTAAAATCTTCAGAAATTCTTTTTATTGACGACATTGGAGGAGAAACTGTTAGCCAATTTATCAGAGATGAAGTTTTAGGTCCAATCTTACAATATCGGTTAATGGATCAATTACCTACATTTTTCTCGTCAAATTTAAAAACAAAAACATTGATTGATTCCATGTGTAAAGATGAAACATCTTTAGAAAAAACAAAAGCTTTACGAGTTGTGGAGAGAATTAGAAGTTTGACAGAAGCATTTAATTTAACCGAAAAGCCTCATATAACTTGACATAATATTAAAAAAATATATAATATATTTAAAGACAAAGAAGAGGACAAGATTATCTAAATATCTTAATTTAGCGAGTTTGGGTTGGTGTAAGCCGGACATTAAGACAGATAATTACCACCTTGGAGTTAGCTCTAGAAAGAGACTCGTACCAGGCGTTAACGGATTGAGTGCTTATGATTACATAAGAACAAAGGTGGTACCGCGATTATTCGTCCTTTTTTAGGACGATTTTTTATTTAAGGAGGAAACGAAAATGATTATTAAATTACCGGATGGTAAAGAAATGAAGTATGATTCAGAAAAATCATTATTTGAAATTGCAAATGATATTTCTCCATCATTAAAAAAACGTTGTATAGTTGGAGTCGTTGATGACAAAATGGTTGATATGGATACCGTTGTCTCAAAAGATTCAACATTGAAATTCATTACAGATTCTGACCCGGAAGCATTGGAAGTGTTGCGCCACTCTACTGCTCATGTTTTAGCGGAGGCTGTAAAGAAAATATATCCACATGCTCATTTTGGAGTTGGTCCAACTATAGAAGATGGATTTTACTATGATATTGATTTTGGTGAAGATGTATTGTCGGAGCATGATTTAAAATCAATTGAAAAAGAGATGAAGAAGATTGCTTCTCAAAACACTCCTATTAAACGATCTGTGGTTTCAAAAAAAGAAGCATTGGATTTGTTTAATGATGATCCATATAAAGTAGAATTGATCAACGAATTACCGGAAGGCGAAGAAATTAGCACTTATTCTCAAGCGCATTTTACAGATTTATGCAGAGGACCACATTTGCCAGGATCAAAATGGATTAAACATTTTAAATTATTAAGTTTAGCTGGGGCTTATTGGCGAGGAAATTCAGACAATATTCAATTGACTCGTGTATATGGAACAGTATTCTTTTCAAAAGAAGAGTTGGATGAGTATCTAGTTTTACTAGAAGAACGCAAAAAAAGAGATCATAGAAAATTAGGAAAACAGCTTGATCTATTTATGTTGAGCGAATATGGACCAGGATTCCCATTTTGGTTACCAAATGGTATGATTTTAAGAAGAGAACTCGAAAGTTTTTGGTATGATGTTCATATCAAAGAAAATTACAAATTAATTCAAACACCAATTTTGTTAAATAAGAGTCTTTGGGAAGTATCAGGACATTGGGAAAACTACCGCGAAAACATGTATATTTCTTCTATAGATGATCAAGAATTTGCGATCAAACCGATGAATTGTCCAGGAGGAATGTTAGTTTATAAAAGAGACATTCATTCTTACAAAGATTTTCCTTTAAAAATTGGAGAACTTGGACTTGTACATCGTCATGAAGCAAGTGGAGCATTGAATGGATTATTCCGTGTTAGAAACTTCACACAAGATGATGCGCACATCTTTATGACAGAAGACCAAATTGTTCAAGAGGTTCGTGAATTAGTTCGTTTATTTGACTACGTATATTCTGTATTTAATTTGGAGTATCATATTGAATTATCAACTAGACCAGAAGACAAGTATATTGGTAAAATAGAAACATGGGATCGCGCAGAAAAGGCATTAGCGGATGCATTAGATTCTATGAAAAAAGAGTATGTTATAAATCCTGGAGATGGAGCATTTTATGGTCCAAAACTAGATTTTAAATTAAAAGATTCAATGAAACGAATTTGGCAATGTGGAACCATTCAATTGGATATAAATTTGCCAGAACGATTTGATTTAACATATATTGATCACAATGGTGAAAAACAACGTCCAGTAATGCTACATAGAGCATTATTTGGGTCAATAGAACGATTCATTGGCATCTTAATTGAACATTATGCAGGAGCATTTCCAGCATGGTTAGCTCCAGTTCAAGTGAAAGTAATTCCTGTGAATAATGAGTATCACTTAGAATACTCTGAAGCACTTTTAGCTAATTTAAAAGAACATGGAATTCGTGCTGAACTTGATTCTAGAGATGAAAAACTAGGATATAAAATTCGCGAAGCACAAACGAAAAAGATCCCATATCAATTAGTGATAGGGGACAAAGAAGTAGAAGCAAATTCTGTAAACTATAGACGCTATGGAGAGCAGGAACAGCAAGCAGTTGCTCAAAACGAATTCATTGAAATGTTGATGAAAGAAATTAAGGAAAAACAATAAAAAATAAAAGGAAGTAATCATAAGATTATCTTCCTTTTTTTAATGTATTAATTTCCTCTAGACTTGGATCAATATATATCGTTCTTTGGTTTGTGTACGTAACATAAGAACCAAATATGCCCGGCACTTTTTTAATGTTTCGAACCTTTGTATAATCAACTGGAACCGAACTTGAATCTCTCGATTTTGAAAAATATGCACTTAGGTTCGCAGCTGTGCGAATCGTAGTTTCTGTTAATTCCTCAGCCTCATCAGCAACGATGATATGAGATCCTGTTTGCTCTTTGGTGTGAAACCACCAATAGTTTCGTTTTGCGTATTTATGGGTCAAATAATTGTTTTGTAGATTATTCTTTCCTACTAATATCATGACGCCTGTATCGTCATAGTACGTATCAAAATTGGGCTTCTTCTTTTTGTTAGTGATTTTCTTTTTTGGTAAAAACCCATTTGATCTCAATTCTTCTTGAATTTCGGTCAAATCATTTAGATTTCGAGTATTACTGATTTGAGTTAAAATATCTTCTAAATATATTATTACTTTTTTTGTAATTTTAATTTGCTGTTTTATATAAGAAACAGCGATCTTTTGTTTTTTATATTTTGTATAGTATTTATTTGCATTTTGAACTGGGCTTAATAGCCTATCTATCTGAATTTCTATGTCTTTTTCCAATTCATATGAATATCCTTTAAAAACTGCGTCGCCTTTTGTAATTTTTGCTTGACTTGTAATCAAAACGTCGCCACTAATTCTTAAAATATCGTTATGCAGGGCATTGTTCAAATCAACGGTTAATTTTTCCAGTTTATTCTTTTTGCGTTTTAATTCTTGTTTGGTAAAATTATTGATATACTTATAAACTTGTTTTACTCGTTCGATAGAGGAAGCCTCTAAGTAATAATAGTCAACTAATTCTGATAAACTATCAAAGTGTGTTTTGTCCGATTTAAATAAATCAATATAATAGAAATCAGGTCGATTGCTAAGGGTGATAGTAGGCTTCAATTTTTCGTGAAATGTTTCTGCATAAATATCAAACATTTTTGAAGGATTATGTCCAGCTTTTTCAACGATGTATTTTGCTAGTAATGGGGATATTCCCCTAATACTATCTACTATTTCCTTTGAAGTGATTTCTGTCGCAAAGATTTGTTTAATTCCATCAAAATCATCCTGAAATAATCGCTCGTCTGAAGGCAAAACGTAAGGCACTCCATTTAAGATGGTCCGATCCGCATTTTCAAAAGGTGATATATGTTTGTACGCATTGATGATGTTTTTGTCACTATCCAGAATAATCATGTTCGTGTATCTTGAAAACATTTCTACTATGATATACAGTGTAACTTGATCACCTAAATCATCTTTAGACTCCACCTCAAATTCCATAATGCGATCGTCGTTTAATGCTTCTATATGTTTGATGATTCCACCTTCGATATGCTTTCTTAAAAACATACAGAAACCACCAGGAATATAATCGGTTGGATACTCGTTATTACTCAAATTAATTCGAGCTAACGAGGTAGATAATGAGTAGTATAATTTTTGATTATAGTTGTTAGCCCTAACAAAAAATAAAAAATCTGTTTTACTAATTTGCGAGATTTTTTGAATTCGACCACTATGTAATTTTTCATTCAATTCTTGAGCTAAAAATTTGACAAATCTACCGTCAATACTCATATTATCACCAAAATTATTATATCACAGTTTAAAAGTATTTTACTATTTAATATATTTATGATATGATATACAATAATAATATAAAGCAAGTTATGATTGGAGGGGTGTTCTTGAAGCTAAATGAAAGAGGATTACTGGTAATAATTAGTGGACCTAGTGGAGTTGGTAAAGGAACAATCAGAAAGGCTTTATTTGAAATTCCAGATAACAATTTTTGTTATTCCGTTTCAATGACAACTAGAAAACCTCGCGAAGGGGAAGCAGATGGTTTGGATTATTTCTTTGTAAGTAGAGAAGAGTTTGAAAAACGCATCAAAGAAAATGGCTTTCTTGAATATGCTGAATTTGTCGGTGAATTTTATGGTACCCCAATTGATTACATTGAACAAAAATTGGAAGAAGGAAAAGAAGTTATTGTTGAAGTTGAAGTTCAAGGAGCACTGCAAGTCAAGGAAAGAATCCCTGAAGCAGTCTTCATATTTATTGTTCCACCTTCAAGACAAGCGCTAATTGATCGCTTAGTTCATAGAGGTACAGATTCAGAAGCTATAATCTTAAAACGCATTCAAAAAGCTGAGAGAGAATATTCTCTTGCTTATAAGTATGATTATATTGTTGTGAACGATGAAGTAAATAATGCAGCTGATAGAATCTATGCTATAATAAGAGCAGAGCATGCAAAAACAGAGAGATCAATTCATAAATACTACAAGCTTATGGAGGGGAAAGAATGATAAAAGAAAATGATTTAAAAAAATTACAGGAATTAAAAGAAGAAATGTCTTTAAATTATAGACCTGTTGCTGGAAATAGATTTGGTGAGTATGTCTTCAGTGGAGAACTAGAAGATGAAAAAACACAAAAACCAGTCAAAAAGAATTTGGATGGACTTAGATATCCATCGATAGACAACTTATTAGAAGTTGTAGATTCAAAGTACAAATTAGCATATATTGCAGCTAAAAGAGCAAAAATCATTAAGAAGGAAGAATATTCTTCTGTTGATAATAAGTGCGTGAAACCAGTTGGTAAAGCACTTGAAGAAATTTTAGCAGGCAAAGTTACCGCAAAATTCTAAACAGCCGATGGCTGTTTTTTATTTTCATTTTTTTCATAAAAAATCCTGAAAAAAATATGTTATAATAGAACTTAGTTTGGAGATGATTTGATTGAACTATATTGAGATACTTTTGGAACAATTACAACTAGATGATGATATTATCAAAGAGTTTTGTAAAATAGATAAAATTGAGGTGGACGATATATCGGAAACTTGGACTTTTCATTTTGCATTTAGTCAAACCATTCCAATTCTTCATTATCGGAATTTTATTAATCGGATTAATCGCATAAAAGAGTTTATTCCTAGTGTAAGGTATGTGGAATATTTTATTACGTTTGATACAATTGATCAAGATATGGTATTGGATTATTATGACTTTGTTATTGATACGATTTTAGTCGATAACAAAAGAGTTTTACCTTTAAAAGAATATGCAACAGATATTGAGGACAGTACGATTAAAATTTACATACCGAAAGGCGCTATTACCGCAACTATTTTCCGAAAAGAAATTGAAACTGAGTTGCATCGGAATGGTTTTGCCTTTAATGTGGAAATTTTAGTTGATGAAGATCAAGAAACCATTGATGAATCCATCGAAAATAACATCAAAGATTTTGTGGAAGCTAACAAAATTGAATTTAATGAAGAAATTGAATATATTTATTTAACCAATGGTGGAGAGATTAATAATTTCTCTAGTATTAAATCTATTCCTCTTACTGACATAGAACTGGAAGAATATAAAGAAAAACATGCAGGTAAAGCAAACATTTCAATTCAAGGTGTTGTTGTATTTGTTGATGTTTCAGAAAATAAGATTTCATCAGGTGTAAAAATGGTTGTTACAGATGGTGAAGATTCTATTTTTGTTATCAAAAAAGGCCTCAAGAGTGAGGATGTAAATTTTTACAAGGCAATCGAAAAAGGCTTTGGAATTAAAGCGAGATGCTATGCTCAATTTGACACATATAGTCAAGAAGTAGTATTGCATCCAATTGGAATTGCACGTTCAAATAAACCATTAAAGACCGATCAAAGAATGGACAATGCGGATCAAAAAAGAGTAGAACTTCACATGCATACAAAAATGTCATCTTTGGATGGGGTAAATGAAATATCTGAATATATAGACAGGGCAAAAGAATGGGGTCATAAAGCAGTAGGTGTCAGCGATCACGGTTCTGTTCAAACATTTCCAGAATTATTTAATAAAACGAGAGATAAATCGATTAAACCTCTTTATGGGGTTGAAATGGTATATGTAAACGATGAAGATATCAATATCACTAGAGGCGAATCCAATGCATTGTTATCGGATGCAACATTCGTTATCTTTGATATTGAAACAACTGGATTATCTATTACTTATGATACATTAATTGAAATTGCAGGAGTTAAGGTAAAAAATGGAGCGATATTAAGTAAATTTTCTGAGTTAATTGACCCAAAAAGAGAAATCTATTCATTTACTGAAAATCTTACCGGAATTACCAATCAGATGATTCAAGGGAAACGATTTTTAAAAGAAGTCTTAGTCGATTTCCACGAATTCACAAAAGATACAATTTTAGTTGCACACAATGCAGATTTTGATATGGGATTTTTAGAGTACAATTATAAGAGTTTTGGCATTTCAAATGTCGTTAATCCTTCCATTGATACACTATTGTTAGCGAAGGTATTATTACCAGATAAGAAACGATTCTCATTAGACAGATTGTGTAAGATCTTTAAAATTCCACTTCTTCAACATCATCGCGCAATTGATGATGCAGAAGCAACAACGGAAGTGTTTTTACATTTATTAAAGAAAGTACGAAAAGAAGGATTCAATCGGTTTAGGGATATCAACCTTATGATTGATAGAAACTTAGTATACACATATCCTTATCCAACTCATATTAACCTACTTGTTAAGCAACAAATAGGTTTGAAAAATATGTATATTGTATTGTCAGAAGGTCTTACAAACGCCTATTATAGAAACGCGAAAGTATTAAAATCATATTTAGATAAACATCGTAAGGGATTATTGATTTCTTCAGGATGTGCTAATTCCTATTTCTTTGAAATTGCTAAGAATAGAACTAGAAAAGAATTGGTTGAAGCGGCGAAATATTATGATTTTATTGAGGTGCAACCACCAAGTCATTTTATCTATTTAGAGAATGAGAATCCGAATTGGAAAAGTATGATTCAAGGCGTTATCAAGCGAATAATTGAAGTTGCTAAAGAACTCAATATTTTAGTGGTTGCCACGGGTGATGTTCATCATCTAGACACACGCGACTTGAAATACAGAGAGATTATGATTAACACTCCAATCGTTGGCGGTGGTGTTCACAAGTTATACTTTAAAAAACAAAAACCAAATCAATATTTTATGACAACGGATGAAATGCTTGAGGAATTTGCATTTCTTGGTAATGATAAAGCTTATGAAATCGTAATTCAAAATTCCAATGCTATAGCCGATTCTATCGAAGAAATCGAGGTAATACCAGAAAAATTGTTTGCTCCAACTGATGAGTTTTTAGCAGAACAAGGTGTTCCTTCTATCAAGGCCAAAGTAGAAAAAATGGTAAACGATAAAGTGCGTGCATTATATGGAGACCCACTACCACCAATTGTAAAAAAACGAGTAGAACGAGAGTTGAAGAATATAATCGAACATCAATTTTCTACTGTATATTATATTTCTCATTTATTGGTTAAGAAATCACTAGATGATGGGTATCTTGTTGGGTCAAGAGGATCTGTTGGTAGCTCATTTGTTGCTACATTAATGGATATTACGGAAGTAAATCCACTAGCTCCTCATTATGTATGTCCAAAATGTAATTTTTCCGCTTTTAAAAAGACTGAAGAGGAAAAACAAAAATATGGAGAGTCTGAATTTGAAAGAGAATACTCAAAGATTCTGGAAGAAACAGATTGTGGTTGGGACCTACCAAAAGCAAAATGTCCGGTTTGTTCAACCGAAATGATCAAAGATGGTCATGATATTCCATTCGAAACATTCTTAGGGTTCGAGGGAGATAAGATTCCTGATATTGATTTAAACTTTTCAGGGGATTATCAAAGCATTGTGCACGAATATATCAGAGAACTATTCGGAAAGAATTATGCCTTTCGAGGTGGAACAATTGGAACCTGTGCTGCAAAAACTTCATTTGTAATGGTTCGTGATTTTTATGAAAAAATAAATGATAAACGAGTTGCTCAAGGATTGGAACCGATAAAAATTAGAAAAGCTGAAATGGAACGTTTAGCTCTTGGTATTGAAGGGTCAAAACGCACGAGTGGTCAACATCCTGGTGGAATTGTAGTCGTACCTAATACAAATGATATTTATGACTTTACACCAGTTCAATATCCAGGGAACGCGACAGATAAGAGTTGGAAAACAACTCACTTTGATTATCATTCAATTGAGAAAAATTTATTTAAATTAGATGTTTTAGGACACGATGATCCAACTATGATTCGATATTTAATGGATTTGGTTCATAAAAATCAAGAAGAATTTCTATTTAGTAATCCTAAGGACATTCCTGTAGATGATTCTGATGTGTATAAATTGTTATCTGGTACAGATATTATTAATTTAACAAAAGAAGATATTAATAGTGAAGTAGCATCTTTTGGTATACCAGAATTTGGCACAAATTTTGTTCGGAAGATGTTAACGGAATCAAAACCAAAATCATTCGCTGAGCTTGTTAAGATATCAGGTCTTTCTCATGGAACTGATGTTTGGATTGGAAACAGCCAAACCTTAGTTGTTGGGAATAATCGTCAGTATGGTAAAGTGGATTTCAAAGATATTATCGGATGTAGAGATGATATTATGGTCGATTTAATGAATTACGGATTAGAACCAACTTTAGCATTTGAAATTATGGAATTTGTACGAAGAGGAAAAGCGAGTAAAAATACAGCTAAGTGGGCTGGCTATGCAGATATAATGAGAAATAGTCAGGTTCCTGAATGGTATATTTGGTCTTGTTCAAAAATTCAATACATGTTCCCAAAAGCACATGCGACCGCGTACGTGCTAATGGCGATGAGAATTGCATGGTTTAAATTATATAAACCAATCTATTTCTATTCGGCATATTTTTCAAAGAGAGCTTCTTTATATGATTGTGATGCATTTCACAATAATTATGAAGGTATTAGTAGACGTATGGCAGAAATTAAAGAAATGGGTTCTAAAGCATCGGATAGAGATCACAACATGCTTACGGTATTGGAAGTTGCATTGGAAATGGTCAAACGAGGATTTACATTTAAACCTATAGATTTATATGAATCAGATATGAGAGATTTCAAAATATCTGAAGATAAGAAATCTCTTATCTTACCATTTATCGTTGTTGACTCTCTTGGTATGAATGTTGCTGAAACGATTATTAAAGCTCGTGAAGACAAGCCATTCATCTCAAAACAAGACATCAAGGATAGAACAAAGCTTTCAACAACATTGTTTGCGAGATTAGAAGATTTAGGAACATTTGATGGAATGATTGAGAAAAATCAATTATCATTATTTGATTTGTAAAAAATATTTAAAAACATCATGAAATCTTCAAAATTATCTTGTATAATATAGTGGTTTAAGGAGGATGATAATTATGAGAATGAGAAGTGGTAATCCTGTTTTAAGAGGAGTGGCCAATCAAACGAATGTCAGTGATAAGCCAGTTACTTATAGTAACGTAGCTTATAAATCAATATTTTTAATCGCTTTAGTTTTTGTAAGTGCATATACAACTATATACTTAGCACAAAGCTTGTCAATTGGAATTTTAATAGGGGCGTTCGTGATGGGATTTGTATCCGTAATAATCGGAACAAGGTCAGTTCGATTATCTCCATATTTTGCAGTTCTTTATGCATTGTGTGAAGGGGTTGTATTAGCGATTGTATCAGCATTGTTTAATACTATGTCTGAAGGAATTGTTCCTACTGCTTTAATTACTACTGTTATTGTGTTTATAATTATGCTGTTATTGTATACTACAAGAGTAATCAAAGTAACTCAACGATTTGCATCGATTATGGTTGTTGCATTGATTTCAGTAATCATAATGTCATTGCTATCATTTATTTTACAGCCACTTAGTGGAGGACTGTATTATGTAGTAGTTATTATATCTGCTGGATTATCTGCATTTTTCTTATTGCTGGACTTCAGATCAATCGAATCTTGCGTAGAGTCTGGGACAGATTCTAGTTATGGTTGGATCTTATCTTTAGGCCTGTTAGTTACCCTTGTTTGGATATATATTGAGATGTTGCGTTTGCTAGCAATTATCTCTAGAAGAAGATAATTCATCTTGTAATATTTATTTCATATGTTATAATTGGAGTATATAAAGTGTTGATGAAGAAATAGTAGTTGGGTTGGACCTTATTTAGAGAGAGATGTGTTAGCTGTAAGCGTCTTATAAGGTTGCTGATGAATTCGCCTTCGGAGTGGGATTAATCATCCTCGTTCCCCGCGTTAAGGGTTAGAGTGCTAGTTACACTAGAACTAAGGTGGTACCACGGTTATTAATATCGTCCTTTTTATAGGGCGATTTTTTTATATATTTTTAGGAGGTTTCAAATGGAGAAAAAACTAAAAAAAATATTGTTGGAAGTGAAACATAAGCTTAGCGAAATCAAGACAATGAATGAGCTAAATCTTTTGAAGTCTGAATATTTGGGTCGAAAAAGCATCTTCAATGATTTTATGAAAGAATTGAAAGATGTACCAAATGAAGATAAACCAAAATTTGGTCAGTTGATAAACGAAGCAAAAACAACTGTTGCTGTATTTTTTGATGATGCAAAAAAAGCTATAGAAGATAGAATTGTATCAGAAAAATTGAAATCGGAAGAATTAGATGTGACGCTACCAGGTAAATCTTTAAATATAGGATCTAAACATCTTATATCACAAGTGATTGAAGAAGTAGAAGATATCTTTATAGGTCTTGGATATACTGTGAAAGAGGGGCCGGAAATAGAAAGTGATCTTTATAATTTTGAAATGTTGAATCTTCCGAAAGATCATCCTGCAAGAGATATGCAAGACTCTTTATATATATCAGAAGACAAACTGTTAAGAACGCACACTTCGCCAGTTCAAATTCGAAGTTTATTGGAAAACACAAATCACGAACCAATGAAAATCATTTGTCCGGGAACCGTTTATAGAAAAGATGATGATGATCAAACACATTCACATCAATTTACCCAAATTGAGGCTTTAGTAGTAGATGAAAAAGTGAACTTAGCTGATTTAAAGGGAACTCTATTGTTTATCGCTAAAAAACTATTCGGAGACGAACGAGAAATCCGTTTAAGACCATCTTACTTCCCGTTCACAGAACCAAGTGTAGAAGTGGATGTATCTTGTTACAAGTGCAATGGGCAAGGATGTAGCATGTGTGGCCAAACCGGTTGGATTGAAATACTTGGAGCAGGAATGGTAAATAATAATGTTTTAGAGGCTGCTGGGTATGACACAACAAAATTCCAAGGATTTGCTTTGGGAATGGGTGTTGAACGTATCGCGATTCTAAAATACGGTGTTGATGATATTAGATTATTTTATACAAATGATCTTCGCTTCAACAAGCAATTTTAGGAGGTGCGCTTATGAAAATATCAATGAATTGGTTAAAAGACTATGTCGATATAGACCATGAATACCAATTATTAGTAGATAAATTTAATTTAATGAGTCAAGAAGTAGAGAGTTTTTACAAGTTAGTAGAAGCAGATCATTTAGTTATTGGGAAGGTGTTGACATGTGAAAAACATCCATCTGCGGATAAACTTAGTTTAACAACGGTAGATACCGGAAACGAAGTTCTTCAAATAATTTGTGGGGCCCCAAATATAGCGAAAGATCAAAAAGTAATCGTCGCTTTGGTTGGTGCCACCTTACCCGGGAACTTCAAAATAAAGGATGCTAAAATTAGAGGCGTAGAATCGAACGGAATGATTTGCTCTTTAGGAGAACTTGGAGTGAAGGAGTTCGACTCAAAAGAAACTGGAATCTATGTTTTGGGTGATGACGCTGTCATTGGGAACGACCCTTTAGAATACCTTCATTTAGATGATTATGTATTGGATTTAGATTTGACAGCGAATAGACCTGATCTATTATCTGTTGAAGGTGTAGCTTTTGATACAGCGTGCATGTTCAATAGTGTTATTTGTTTAAAAAAACACAAATATGATATAAGTAATGTTGAAAATAATTTGCGCGTATTTACAGATACATCAAAATGTTTGGCATATTATGGACAAGTTATTGAAAATATAAAAATTAAAGAAAGCCCATACTGGCTAAAATCAAGATTGTTAGCCTCTGGTATAAGACCAATTAATAATGTTGTCGATATCACAAACTATGTAATGCTTGAATATGGGCAACCGCTTCATGCATTTGATTTTGGTAAATTTAATTCTGGCCAAATCATTGTGCGAAAAGCAAACAAAAACGAAACAATTAAAACATTAGATGATCAAGTTCGGAAATTAGAAGATTATGATATCGTTATAACAGATGGTAAGAAACCAGTCGCTTTAGGTGGAGTTATGGGTGGATCAGAAACTGAAGTGGGTGAGACTACCACGAAGATACTACTAGAAGCAGCGTATTTTGACCCTGTTTCAGTTCGCAAAACATCAAAGAGACTAGACTTAAAAAGTGAAGCTTCGTCAAGGTTTGAAAAAGGCGTCGACCCGAACAAAATATTAAAAGCCTTAGATTATGCTACAGAGTTATTCATCCAATTAGCTGATGGAGAAGTCAAAGGACAGTACAGTTTCTTTGATTCTACAAAAAAAGAACCAAATAATGTGGAATTACCATTACAAAAATTAATCTCTGTAACAGGATATGATTTTTCTATTAATGAAGTAGAAGATATACTAGAAAGACTACGATTTAAATACCGTGTTCGTAACGAAGTATTTACAGTAAGCGTACCTACTCGAAGAGAAAATGTGACGGGATATCAAGACATAATTGAAGAAATTGTTCGTATATACGGTTATGATAAAATTCCAACAACGATACCAGTCACCCCAACAACTGGATACCTTACAAACAAACAAAAATTGCGCAGAACAGTAAGGGAATACTTTGTAAATTTAGGATTTAATGAAACCAAAACATATTCTCTTGTTAGTGAATTTCAAGCGGTGGAATTTGATATAGAATCTCTATCCAAAGTAACGATTATGAATCCGTTGAATAAGGAAAAAAGCACCTTAAGACATTCTGTTGTTCCATCACTATTAGATGTGTTATTTTATAACAAATCTAGAAAAATTGTGGATGTTAACCTGTTTGAATTAGGGAATTCATATACGGAAGAAAAAGAGACAGAATTGTTATCAGGATTGATGCATGGATTATATAATTCTAGTTTGTGGCAAGGAAAGAAAGAACCTGTCGATTTTTATTTAATTAAGGGGATTATTGAGTCCTTGCTGAAAAAACTCAAAATTGATAATTATAATATTATAGCTTCAAAAAATACAATAGCAAGCATGCATCCGGGGATTTACGCGGATGTATATATTGCAAATAATTACATAGGATTTTTAGGAAAATTACACCCTCAAAAAGAATATAGTATGGGAGTGAATAAGACATTTGTTTTTGAACTAAACTTTGGGCTGCTTGCAGAGCATAATAAACTCGACTTAGTATTTGAAGAAATTCCAAAATACCCAGAAGTGACGAGAGATTTAGCGATTGTATTAGATCAGTCAATAACAAT
>CAZUQS010000003.1:0-20384 GCA_964622615.1 uncultured Candidatus Izemoplasmatales bacterium
TGGAAAGGACATTTAATATGAATAAGAAACAATATAGAACCACTTTGGGAGCATTTGGATTAATATCAGTCGGATTAATTGCAAGTAATTACGCACTGTATTATGCAGACTGGATGGTTATATTTATTATTATTTCAGCATTTTATATATATCTCAGATACAAAATTTCTTCACCATTACAACAATTTTCAACAAAATTTAATATGTTAGTTGATTATGATCTGGATGTTGAAGAAGCGCTAAAGTTGGTTCAAGAGCGTTATGAAAATGCTCCAACCGAGTCTGTTAAAGCGCTATATCAATTGTATTTAGGAATGGCGTTATATTATAATGCCAAATATAGAGAAGCGATGAACACATTTAACCAAATTAATATGCCTAAAGTAAATCCGTTGTATCATGTTTTGATATATGCTTTCACAGCTTATGCAGCATTGGAAGAAGGCGATACTGAAACATTTGATTTAAGTCTAAGCCGCTTGGGCGAAATGAAAACTCGTATAAAAAAGAAATATTTGAACTTTGCTATGAACTATGAGGAAATATTAAAAGCAATTAAGAATATTGAATTTAATCCAGAACACTATAAAGAAATTATGGAAGGTAGTTTTGGTAGAGAAGATGGATTTATTTCTACAAAATTAATCTATAATTATCGTATGGCGTACTATTACAAAGCAGTTCACGAAGTGGAAGAAATGGATAGATGTTTAGCGAAAGTAATAGCGAACGGAAAGAATCATCACACCGCAATTCAAGCAAGAGAAATGTTTCAAAATACTTGTAATATTGAGGATTTTATTTTTCCTGCTCCTGGAGAAGAACCTGAAGATGTTGAAGTTGTGGAAGAACCGTTGCAAATTGATGCGTTAGAAGAAGTAACCATTGTTGAGGAAACTAGCGACAAAGAAGAAAAAGAATAAATAAAAGGAAAATAAAAAAGGCTTGTGCGGTTGCACAGGCCTATTTTCTTGTTTTCATTGAAGGGAAAAGCAATACATCCCTAATTGATTTAGAATCTGTAAGTAACATTACTAATCTATCGATACCAATACCGATACCACCTGTAGGAGGCATACCATATTCCAAAGCTTCTACAAAATCTAAATCCATGTCATTTGCTTCTTCGTTACCTAGTTCTTTTTCTTTTGTTTGATTCTCTAATCGCTCTAATTGATCAATTGGATCGTTTAACTCTGTGTATGCATTAGCATATTCATGCTTGTTGATAAATAATTCAAATCTTTGAGTAAACCTTGGATCAACTGGGTCCTTTTTTGTTAATGGAGAAATTTCTATAGGATGCCCATATACAAACGTAGGTTGAATCAAGTCTTCTTCGCAGAATGCTTCAAAGAATAAATTGATGATATGACCAACCCCATATAAATGTGGTTCTACTTTTAATTCATGTTTTTTCGCTAATTTTTTTGCTTCTGCAAAGTCATTTATCTCAAAGAAATTGATTCCAGTTTTCTCTTTGATTAAATCAACCATATGAACTTTTCTCCACCCTTTAGATAAATCAATCTCAATTTCATCATAGGTAACGGTAGTCGTGCCGTGCAATTCCATTGCTAATGTAGAAATTAAATCTTCGCTCAAATCCATCATACCCTGTAAATCAGAATACGCAAGATAAAGTTCTATTGTAGTAAACTCAGGATTATGTAGCCTATCGATTCCTTCATTTCTGAATAATCTACCAATTTCATACACACAATCAAATCCACCAACAATTAGTCTTTTTAAATGCAATTCAGTAGCTATTCGCAAATAAAATGGCATATCCAGTGAATTGTGATGAGTAATGAATGGTCTTGCATTCGCGCCACCTAAATCCGGTTGTAAGACTGGAGTTTCAACCTCTAAATATCCTAAATCATCTAAATATCTTCTCATTAAAGATATGATTTTTGACCTCATAATAAATGTATTTTTAGATTCTTCATTCATAATTAAATCTACATATCTTCTGCGATATCGCTCTTCAATATCTACTAATCCATGAAATTTTTCAGGTAACGGTCTTAACGCTTTTACTAAGTGTTCAAATTCAACAACTCTTAAGGATAATTCACCAGAATTTATAATCATTGCTGTTCCTGACACTCCAATAATATCGCCAATATCACCTTTTTTGAATATATCATATGTTTCTTCACCGATAACATCTAGACGAATATATAATTGAACCAATCCATATTGATCTTGAATATGAACAAATCCCGCTTTTCCTTTTACTCTTCTTGACATGACTCTACCTGCAATTTTTACAATTTGCTTTGGCTCCGCGTCGTGAAGTTCCTCTTTTGTACTTTCTTTAAAAGCTTCTTTGAAAGTTTTTGTATTATGCGTGCGGTCAAATCTATGGCCATATGGATCAATACCAAGTTCTTTTAAATGGTCCGCTTTTTCTCTTCTAATTATTTCTTGTTCTGACAATTTTTGTTCCATTTTTTTCCTCTATTCTGATTGATAGCCAAGAGCTAGCTTTAGCAACTCTAAGTTATCATACATTACCGTAATATAATTTTGTCCGTTTGCAACACTGTCATCCGATAGAGATTGCAATATGTTAAACTCTAATTTTGTTGGAGATAAATCAAGGGTTACCAATTCATCAAATACCGCGTTAGATAAAGGAGAAGAAGTATACATCTCATATAAAATATATCGGATATCATTTTCAGTTGCGTGTTCCACAATTTCTTCTTTTGCCTGACTGGTAAATTGTTCTGTTTCTTCATGGTACCCAGGAGAAATTGAAACATAATCTAAACCATAATCATTTCTCAAGTAACCATATATGTTTGTTGATGTCATCAATAATTTTGTCGCATTTGAAATAACTTCTAAAAATGTATCACTTAATAGTTGTAAGTCAACCATAAGACTATTGTAGTTATCTTCCATTATATTTTCTGGATCAGCAAATTTTAGCATAAGACTATCATAAATCAAATTCGCAACCATTTTCACTTTTAATGGTGAAATCCAAAAATGTGGATCAATACCCAAGGAATGATCATCAATTTCTTCCAAAGCTGCTATAGAATCGTGATTGTGAACTACTCCAGGTATAAATTGGATATAATCAGTTTGGTCTTCTACTTTAACAAGTTCCACCATTTTATTTGTAAAAATACTGCTAATTTGAAAGTCAATATATTGATCGTAATTGGCACCAACATAAAATAGATATGTTGCTTCTGTCATTGCGATAATCTCTTTTGGGGACCAATCTACTGAATTCTCGTGAGTTGTTACACCAGGAACAATACCAACCGTATATTCTGTGTTTTCAAATATTCTTTCGGTTACATATTGCATTGGGTATACCGTTACATAAACGTCGTGATTTACTTGCTCCAAAGAACAAGAAATTGTAGATATTCCTGAAAGTAGTATTAACATTAAAAATAGAATTTTTTTCAACATCATTCACCCCATATTATTATATCATATTTAACATTTTAATTCAATTTTCTATCGCTAATAATTTCATACATTTCTTGAGCAAATTCTTTTTTAGCGAAAGTTGATATCTCTTTTACTCTTACAATCAATTCTTTATTTCCATAAGTAATCTTCAATACATCACCAACTTCAACGCTAGAAGCAGGCTTTGCAGGTCGGTCATTGATTGAAACCCTTTGATTTTTACTTACTTCTTTTGCAATGGTCCTTCTTTTGAATATTCTCGCTACTTTTAAGAATTTATCTAATCTCATTATATTCTCCTAAAGTAATAATAAGGGATACGATTAAGTATCCCCATCATTCTAATGTTTTACTTCGCTTGCTTTTTTAACAGGTTCTTCACTAGGTTTTTCACTAGACTCTTCTACAGGTTTTTTATCATCTAATTCACTTGCTAAAACATCATCCCAACGTCCTAATTTACCAGTTGATGAAATTTCATCAATGTCTTCTTTGGTCAAGGTTTCAACAGCAAGAAGATATTTTGCAATTAATTTTAATAAATCCATGTTTTCGGTAATAACTTTTCTTGCACTTTCGTAACATTCATGAATGATTCCTCTGATTTCTTTATCAATCTCAGTGGCAATTGCTTCAGAAAAGTTCTTATGTTTTCCATAGTCTCTTCCTAAAAAGACTGTTTCTGAATCTTTTTCATAGGTAACTGGCCCTAGATTTTCACTCATACCATATTGAGTAATCATCGCTCTTGCGAGTGCTGTCGCTCTTTCTAAATCGTTATGAGCTCCGGTAGAAATTTCATTAAAGACAACTTCTTCAGCTACTCGTCCACCTAATAATCCAGTAATCCATTCTAATAAATCATGTTTTGTTTGTAAGAATGCTTGTTCCACTTCAGGAAGCATGAGGTTATACCCTCCAGCTTGCCCTCTTGGAATAATCGTTACTTTATGTACTACATTTGCATTTTCTAATTTTAATCCAACAACAGTATGGCCCGCTTCATGGTGAGCAATAAAGTTTCTTTCTTTTTTAGAAAATACTTTTGATTTTTTAGCTGGTCCCATTAATACTCTATCAACCGCTTCATCGATATGAGACAATTCAATTTGAGTAACATTTTCTCTTGCTGCCAATAAAGCAGATTCATTCATTAAGTTTTCCAAGTCAGCACCAGTGAATCCCGGAGTCCTTCTTGCAATCTCTCTGAATTTAATCTCTGGATTAATTTTTTTGTTTTTTGAATGTACTCTAAGAATTGCTTCTCTACCCTTGATATCTGGTTTTCCTACATAAATTTGTCTATCGAAACGGCCTGGCCTCATTAGTGCAGGGTCAAGAATATCTACACGGTTTGTAGCTGCGATAATAATTACTCCTGAATTAGCACCAAATCCATCCATTTCAACTAGCAATTGATTTAACGTTTGTTCTCTTTCATCATGTCCTCCACCAAGTCCAGTACCACGTTGACGTCCTACTGCATCTATTTCATCGATAAATAAAATACATGGTGAATTTGATTTCGCTGTTTTAAACATATCTCTCACTCTGGAAGCTCCAACACCTACAAACATTTCTAAGAAATCAGAACCAGACACAAAATAGAATGGTACTTTTGCTTCTCCAGCAACCGCTCTTGCAATTAATGTTTTACCGGTTCCTGGAGGTCCTACTAATAAAACACCCTTAGGTATTCTAGCACCAAGATCGACATATTTTTTAGGGTTTTTCAAGAAATCAATAATTTCTTGCAATTCCTCTTTTTCTTCATCAGCACCAGCAACATCTTTAAATGTTGTTTTTTGATTTTTACTTATTTGAGCACGGCTCTTTCCAAAATCAAATGCTTGTTTATTAGCATTGTTTCCGTTTTTCATCATGAAATAAATCATGAAGATAAACCCTCCAACGATTAATACGATAAAGATTACATTACCGATATTATAGTTCGATGCTGGGACAAATTCTAACTGTACGTTATTTAAATCATCCCCGTCACTGTTAAATTGATAAATAATTGCTCTCGCATATTCTAATTCATCATCGTTCGAGAAATATGTAACATATCCTTCGAACTGATCGTCATCTATTTCACCCGATACGCGATATGCTCCAAAGTTTGAATCTCCAGGTGCAGGAGATACATTCACACTTGTAATTTTTCCGCTATTTAAATTGGTTAAAAACTCTGTGTTATTTAATTCTGCTGTTGGAGTTGTATTTGCGTAACTATAAAAAATAGTTATGACAATAATGATAAGAACGAACATAGCTAAAAACTGAATCGTTCTATTATTTGTTGGTTTACCTACTGGTCTTTTTACTGCTGGCATATTTTCCTCCTTATTTGGTGTAGACTTCTTTCTTCAATACACCTACATATGGTAAATTTCTATAGCATTCATCAAAATCTAAGCCGAATCCAACAACAAACTCTTTTGGAATTGTTGTTCCAATGTATTTTGGAGTAAATTCTACGACTCTGCCTTCTGGCTTGTCAAGCATAGTAACTACTTCAACAGAAGCGGCGCCTCTGTATAGAAGCAATTTTGTGATGACGCTTATCGTTTTTGCAGTGTCGACAATGTCTTCTGCAATAATAATATCTCTTCCTTTAACGGGGATATCTAGATCTCTTGTTATTTTTACATCTCCTGTTGATTGAGTTCCACCATGATAACTCTGTACACCCATCAATTCTACTTCAAGATATAGATCTAAATTCTTCATTAATTCTGTCATAAAAGGCATACATCCCTTTAATAAACCTACAAGAAGAGGTTTTTTACCCTCGTAATCTTTTGTGATTCGTTTACCAAGGTTCACACAAATCTCTTGGATTTCACTTTGTGATACTAAAACTTTTTCAATGTCTTTTTCAAGCATTATTTTGCCCCTCCTGATAAATAATATATAATTCTTCACTACCCTGAGTTTTCTTTTTGAAAACATTAGGTATCCAAATAATCTCATTCATATTGTTAACAAGTACAGGTACGTTGTTTCTAGTATTTATTGGTATTTTTTTGTTGATAAACACGTCTTTCACTTTCTTCGTTCCAGATGAGGATATTAGTTTATCTCCATTCCGTCTATTTCGAACCGTTAGAGGGAATAACAAATCTAAATTATTATAACACAATTTGTACATAATACCATAATATTTGTTTGGATGTTTAGTTATAATAACTAAAGCATTATTCGGTAATTCAATCTCTTTACATTCATTAATTACAAACTCATATTCTAGGTATTCTTCGTACTTGTGAGTAAATTTCACAGTATTATAGCTTTTATATACGTGCAAATTTTCGGCCAAATGCATTTCTAAATGAGGTTTCTCATTTGAAATTAAATGAACGATATCTTTCATGTTTATGTAGGTTAATTCAACTGTGTTGTTTGTTAAGTCGTTTACAATATTTTTGATTACTTCAATTTGAATGATGTCTTCCAAGTCGTTGAATGAAATACCATCTATAGAAATAAACTCACTATTTTTGATTTGATGTTCTTGAATAAACACATTAGCAAGTTTTCTAATTAGTTCATAGGCTTCTGTTTGATATTTTGAAAATTGCTCAAATTTTTCTAAATATTTTGGGTTTTCATTTTCCAAAAACGGAAGAACATGATGACGATATCGGTTTCTAGTATAATGATCTTCAATATTGGAACTATCTTCATTAAAATCTATTTGATGAAACATTTGATATTCGACAATTTCCGCCCTAGAGACAAATAATAACGGCCTGATAATTGGAAAGTTTATGTAAGCTGTTTCTGGTAAAATACCACGGTATCCCTCAAAAGAAGACCCTCTTGTAATTCTCATTAAAACGGTTTCAGCGTTGTCATTGGAATTGTGGGCTAAAACAATCTTGTTCGCTCCAATACTTTTTGCTGTTTTTACAAAGAAATCATATCTTGCTTTTCGAGCATAATCATGAAAGTTTTCACCCTGATTAGATTCTAATTTTTCTGTATAGCATGCAATTGAAAGCTTTTCACAGGTGTCGATTACTAATTGACAATCTAAAAAGCTTTCATTTCGTTTTTGATGATCCAAATGAACTGCGGATAGTTTCACATTATTATTTTTGGAATAAACATGCAAATAATGCAACAAAACCATAGAGTCAATACCACCACTTACCGCCAATAAAAGACTGTCATTTTTATGAATTAAGCTTGTATTAAATTTGTCGAGCATGGGTATCACCTCCTATGAATGGTTCGGTTTTCTAAAACGAATGAACACTAGTATTGTAGTACATTATCATGAATAATAGTACATGAATTGTAACAATATAATGTGATAATCATATGTATTTTTTGTAAGGAAATCAAAATCTTTCAAATTACAATTAATTTTGTTATAATATAAGTTGTAAAACGAGGTGTAACATGAAAAAAATTATTTTAGCAAGCAATTCACCGAGAAGGCATGAATTGATGAAGTTTTTAAATCTTGATTTTGAAATTCTTTCAAGTGATATTGAAGAAATTATCGATCCAAAATTAGAACATGAAGATTTAGTTATGGATTTAGCATTTCAAAAGGCATATTCCATCTTCAAAAATGATAGAGATTCCATTGTACTTGGTTTCGATACGTTAGTTGTAATAGACGACTTCATTTTAGGAAAACCGAAAGACAAAGCGGAAGCTAAAGTATTCTTAAATATATTATCAGATAAAACACACAAAGTATTAACGGGTTGTACCATATTAACAAGTGGTTATTCTAAATCGTTCTATAGCGAAGCTTATGTTAGTTTTGTAAAACTAACAGAAGAAGAAATCTTGGAATATATTGAAACTAAAGAACCAATGGATAAAGCAGGAGCTTATGGTATCCAAGGCTATGGAAGTAAATTCGTAAAATCAATTAATGGTGATTATTTTACGGTAATGGGCTTCCCAATTTCTATGGTATATCAAGAATTAAAGATTATTCTAAATAAGTAAGGCTGATGCCTTATTTTTTTATTTTTACCGCTTCAGCTACTGCGGAGACAACTCTAGTATCAAAAATGCTAGGTAATATATAATGTTCGTTCAATTCTTCATCGGTAATCAAAGAAGCGATTGCGTTCATTGCATTGATTTTCATTTCATAAGTAATGGTTTTCGCTCTAGATTCAATAACACCTTTCATTAATCCTGGGAATACCAAAACATTATTGATTTGATTTGGATAATCACTTCTACCAGTACCAATGATTTTTACTCCAGCTTCGATTGCAAGTTCGGGTTTGATTTCAGGGTCTGGATTTGCTAAAGCAAACACAATTCTATCTTTGCTCATAGACGCTACCATTTTTTTTGTAAGAATGTTTTTAGCACTCACACCAATAAATACATCTTTATTTTGAATCACTTTTTCCAATGTGTCGATATCATCCGAAGGTGAAGTAATTAAACCGTCTGTTAGCATATCTTGCTCAATATTATTATAATTTTCGAGATGTGTTTTACTCAACACTCCGTTTTTATTTACAGCATATAGATGCGAAACACCTACTTTGTTTAATAATCGAATTACAGCGTTTCCTGCAGCCCCAGTTCCACAAACTACGACACTCAA
Source organism: uncultured Candidatus Izemoplasmatales bacterium (assembly GCA_964622615.1). Taxonomy (GTDB): domain Bacteria; phylum Bacillota_I; class Bacilli_A; order Izemoplasmatales; family Hujiaoplasmataceae; genus 4572-104. The sequence goes on from CAZUQS010000003.1 coordinate 9,038, forward strand.
TTCATATAAATTCTTTTTTAGAAGTCTAGCAGCGTTTTTTAAAGCCGCACCAACAACAATAGCTGTGCCGTGTTGATCGTCATGAAATACAGGGATATCCAATTTTTCTTGAAGTTGGTTTTCTATGTATACACATTCAGGAGCTTTGATGTCTTCTAACATAATTGCACTGAAAGTGGGAGAGATATTCATTACTGTTTTAATAATTTCTTCTGGGTCTTTTGTGTTTAGACAAATTGGAAACGCTTGGATTTGAGAATATTTGTAAAGAAGCGCTGCTTTTCCTTCCATTACTGGAAGTGCAGCTAAAGGACCGATATCACCCAAACCAAGCACTGCAGTTCCGTCTGTTACAATTGCTACAGTTTTCCCCTTGATCGTGTATTCGAACGCTTTACTTTTATCATGAAATATTTCCATACAAGGAATAGCTACACCAGGAGTATATGCTAAACTTAGATCTTCCATCGTGTCTAGTTTAACGTTTGGTATAACATCTAGTTTTCCCATATTTAATTTATGTAATTTTAGCGTTTTTTCCTTCATATTGTCCATATGTTACCTCTTTTAAATAATATATGCATATTATATCACTATAATAATCCTATTTCATAAATTTTTTGCTTGCATTTTGAAATATAGTTTGATATAATACTTTTGCTAAACGATACGTAACTTACTATGATATAACAATCATGGCAGAAGGAGAAATAATATGAGAGACAAAATCCATCCGAATTACCATAAGATCACTGTAAAATGTTCTACATGTGGTAATACATTCGAAACTGGATCAACATCGAAAGACATTCACGTTGATACATGTTCAAATTGTCATCCATTCTATACAGGGAAACAAAAATTCAATGTAATAGCTGGTAGAATTGACAAATTCAACAAAAAGTATGGCATGAAGAACGAAACAAACGAAGAAGAAAATAAATAAAAGCCAAAATATATTGGCTTTTTTTTACGCTTTTTTGTTATAATAATTACATAAAAAAGGAGAGCGATTATGTATTTAACACAAAAAGATGGTTGGATTGAAGTGATTACGGGGCCAATGTTTGCGGGTAAGACGGAAGAATTGATTCGGAGAATTAGAAGATTGCAATATGCAAAACAAAATATTCTAGTTTTCAAACCTGCGATTGATATCAGGTATGCAGACAATGAAGTAGTGTCTCATAATGATAGTAGAACACAATCCATTAATATAACAAAAGCAAAAGAAATTATGAAATATGTTACAAAAGAAACCAATGTGGTAGCAATAGATGAAATTCAATTCTTGGATAAAGATGCTCTAGAAATCTGTGAATATTTAGCAGATCACGGGGTTCGGGTGATTGTATCTGGGTTGGATAGAGATTTTAGAGGTGAACCATTTTCATTTATGCCAAAATTATTATCTATGGCAGAATATGTTACGAAGTTAACTGCTATTTGTGTTAAGTGTTTCACACCCGCAACAAGAACTCAAAGAATCATCAATGGAAAACCAGCGAATTATCATGATCCAATCATTTTAGTTGGAGCGAAAGATACCTATGAAGCTCGGTGTAGAGATTGTCATGAAGTCCCAGGAAGACCGAAACAATATGATATTCTCGACCTTTGATGAGAAATACATGTTTGAAGCACTCAAAGAAGCTAAAAAGGCGTATGAACGCTTAGAAGTTCCAGTAGGGTGTGTGATTGTAAAAGATAATAAAGTAATCGCAAGGGCTCATAATATGCGGGAGTCAAGACAATCTAGTTTGGCACACGCGGAAATTATTGCAATAGAGAAAGCTTGCAAGAAATTGGGAACTTGGCGATTGGAAAATTGTGAAATATATGTAACATTAGAACCATGTTTGATGTGTTCGGGAGCAATCATTAATTCGCGAATGAAACGATTGGTTTATGGAGCTTTGGAACCAAAATTTGGCGCTCACCAATCATTAACAAATGTTTTTGAAATAAATTTTAATCACAAAACAGAAGTTTTACCGAATGTATTAGCGAAAGAATCAAATGAATTACTGAAGTCGTTCTTCAAGAAAATAAGAGATGAAAAGAATTGATAAAAAAATATATTATGTTATAATATTTGATAGAATCTCATATGAAGCATCTTCACTCAATAGATGCCCACGAATTAGGTCAGGTCTTGACAGAAGCAGCCTTAAGTAAGACGTTTATGTGGGTGGAGATGCTTCAGCTGAGATTCTTTTAATAGGAGGAAGTTTATGGCATTAGTTTTTATAGATTTAGATGGGACGGCCCTTCATAAGGGGACACCAGCTAAAGGAGTAATAGAAAGCATTAAAGAATTAAAAAATAATAATCATATCGTGGCGATTGCAACTGGAAGAAGCCCGATTTTATTGGATAATAATGATACTAAGTTAGGTATCGATTACGTGGTGCTCGCAAATGGAGCCTATGTTATGGAAAAAAATCGAGTAATCTATGAACACTACATTCCAAATGATATTGTAAAAAAAACAATGGACTTGGTTGACGATATGAAAGTGGACTTGGTGATAGAATATCTTGATGGTTATGTAGCATACCGAAAAGATACCGATGTAGCGGATCGTTTTTCTGATAGTTTTGAAATTGTAAGACCACAGTTAGACCGGACATTTTATCCGAATAGAAATGTGTTTTCTATGGTTGTTTTTGAGCAAAAAAATATTCATGAATTGATTCAAAAATTACCAGAACTAGATTTCAGTCGATCAACGGATTTGGGATATGATGTGAATCTAAAAGGCGACTTGAAAGCAGAGGGTGTTAGAGCTTTAGTTAAATATCTTGATTATCCAAAAGAAGAGATATATGCTATTGGTGATTGGCATAATGATATCAGTATGCTGAAAGAAGTGAAGCATGGGATTGCAATGGGAAATGCTGTTCAAGAATTAAAAGATGTAGCAGAATATATTACCACTGATGTGAATGATTATGGAATTCGAAATGCTTTAAAACATTATAAATTAATATAAGGATTAAGCGAGAATTTACTATTTTAAGTAGATTTGATACAATAGATTTGAAAGTAAGTGATGGAATGTACGATGTTATCGTAATTGGTGGAGGGCACGCTGGTACAGAAGCAGCGTTAGTTTCCGCAAGATTACATAAAAAAACAATATTGATAACTGGAAACCTTAAAATGGTTTCTTTTATGCCGTGTAACCCATCCATTGGCGGCCCTGCAAAAGGGACGCTCGTAAGAGAAATTGATGCTCTTGGTGGAGAAATGGGTAAAAACACCGATAAAACTTGCTTGCAAATGAAGATGCTAAACAAATCAAAAGGACCAGCAGTTAGAGCGCTAAGAGCGCAATCAGACAAACTAGAATATCCTGCAGAAATGTTAAAAACATTACAAAAACAAGATAACTTAGACTTGATGGAAATGTATGTAAAGCGATTAATTGTAGAAAATAACACCATCAAAGGTGTAGAATTAGAAAATGGAAAAGCGATTAATTCTAAAGCGGTGATTATTACAACCGGTACGTTTATGGAAGCGAAAGTTTTAGTTGGGGATACCTATAAAGTAATGGGGCCAGATAAGCAAAAAGCATCTGTAGGGTTAAGCGAACATTTAAGAGAAATAGGTCATAAAACATTTCGTTTGAAAACCGGGACCCCAGCAAGAGTTAAACGAGGTAGTATTGATTTTAGTAAAATGGAATTATCTCCTGGAGATAACTTTGCATACCAATTTAGTTTCGAAGAAAATCATTTAAGAGTCTTGGAAAATGAGTGGCCATGTTATTTGATTCACACAAAACCAGAAACACATGAAATTATCAATAAGAACATCACAAAATCTGCGATGTATAGTGGATTAGTTGAAGGCGTGGGACCAAGATATTGTCCTTCCATTGAAGACAAACTTGTTCGCTTTAAAGATAAAGAACGACATCAATTATTTATCGAACCAGAATCCGCTTCTTTAGATGAAGTGTATTTACAAGGATTTTCAACTTCGATGCCAATTGAGATTCAAGATGAAATGGTTCATTCTTTGCCAGGGTTAGAACACGCTATAATTGCAAAATATGCATATGCTATTGAATATGATGCAATAGATTCGAAAACACTTTGGCCATCTTTGGAATCAAAGATTGTAAACAACCTATTCTTTGCTGGACAAGTGAATGGAACAAGCGGATATGAAGAGGCTGCAGCACAAGGGTTAATAGCTGGCATCAACGCGAGCAAAAAACTAGATAATTTAGAACCACTTATTTTAAGAAGAGACGAAGCATATATTGGTGTATTGATTGATGATCTTGTTACTAAGGGAACAAAAGAACCATATCGCATGTTGACATCTAGAGCGGAATTTAGATTGTTACTTAGACATGATAATGCAGATTTACGTTTAACAGACTATGGATATGATCTTGGATTGATAACAGAAGAACGATATCAAAGATTCTGTCAAAAACGCAATGATATTAATACGATTATTGAGGAATTAAAAGACGTGTATATTACTCCAAAGAAAGAAATAAATGACTATCTTTCTGCGAATAACCTTGTCCATATCAAAGGGAAACTATCGTTGTATAATCTATTAAAGAGACCTGATATTACAATTGATGTTGTGAAAGAGTTGTTTGAGTATAATCATCAAACAACAAAAGCAGCGGAAGAGCAAGTGGAAATTAATATCAAATACGAAGGATATATTCAAAAAGCAATCAAAGAAGCAAATAAGTTAAAAAAAGAAGAGAATATTAAAATACCTCTTGATTTAAACTATGATGATGTTATGAATCTCGCTCTAGAAGCGAGAAGTCAGTTCAAACTGATAAAACCATTGACTATTTCTCAAGCATCAAGAATCAGCGGAGTGAATCCAAGTGACGTACAAATGTTATTGATACACTTAAAAAGAAGGTATGAAACATAAGTTTCATGAAAAATAACAAAAATTAAAGTTATTATGATAAAATATATTGATATAAAGAGGTGTTCATAAAAATGTATAAGAAAAGAACAAATCTAGATGTAGATCTAAATAAATTATTGGATAATCCTAAATTCTACCAATACTTTCAATCCCTAACAGAAGCTAATAAAATTATGAATTTAACTAGAATTATTGATATTGATTCCGTTTATTATAAACATTTCTATGACTCAATTGTACTTACAAAATGTGTAAATTTAAAACACAAAACACTTTTGGATGTAGGCGCGGGAGCTGGATTTCCTTCCATTCCTCTTAAAATTGTTGAAGATGATTTGAATATCACAATTGTCGATTCCTTAAATAAAAGAATCAAATTCCTGGAAACCTTGACGAATGAACTGTCTTTAGAAGGTGTCACGCTAATTCATGGCAGAGCAGAAGAGTTAAGTAAAAAGAAATTATTTGATATTGTCACTTCAAGAGCTGTTGCTAGATTAAATATTTTGGCAGAATTGACCATACCGTTTGTAAAAATAGGCGGATATTTTATTGCATATAAATCGATAAACTATCAAGAAGAACTCGAAGAAGCTATGAACGCTATTGAAACTTTGGGCGGGCAAGTGGAAGTTGTAGAAGAATACAACATTAATGATGATGAGGTAAGAGTATTAATTATCATAAAAAAAATAAAAGCAACAAAACCAATACATCCAAGAATTTTTGGCAAAATCAAAAATAATCCTTTGTAGGAGGAGCTATTGCAAACTAAGAAAACACATGCATTTTCAGAAATCGAACAATATCGTGAATATCTAGAAATTAAAAATCTTCGCGGGAAGAATTATATTGTATCCGGTGTGTTTTTTGTTATGTTGATTTTGACAGTAGCTTATATGATATTAACAAATTATTCTGTAGCATCAATTATCCCAATTGCATTAGGATATTTGCTTCTATTAATTATTAATTTTGTTTTATCAGCGTATGGAGACAGTGAGTATTCCTATTTGAAAATGAATAAATATATTTCAACACTTGGAATGTTTTCTATCGCAACTGCAATGATCATGTTTTTCCAATCTCCATCTTTTGTTCCACTATTATTTGTTGCTTACTGCGTGTGTGCAATCTATCAGGATATGAAAGTATTAATCATTAGTGATATATATTTTATTGTCGTAATTATTCTTACTGTTGTGAATTTTCCAGAATTATTATTAGCACAGAATTCAACCGGTGGTAGCAACTTTAGTATTACATTATTTTCTATTTTATTTTTAATGATGTTATCGATTTCCGCTTATATTATTATGAAAGAAAAATCATTCTTTTATAATCAAATAGCAAAATCGAAAGAGTTGGAATATCGAAACATTCGTTTATTAATTGAACTCAAACATAAAACGAATAAAGAAGATAAGAATTTTATGGATTATTATGACCACACAAACGAGTTTTTAAAGGCTTTTAGTGAGAAGATTGAGTTACCTAACATCTTTGAAGAAAAGATTGCTATACTAAAGGATTTAGAGGCTAATATCGCAGATGAGAAGATACTAGAGAAGTATTCTGACTATGATCAACGAGATTTGATTAGATTAAGACGACTATTAATCAGTAATCAGAATTTATTGGCTAAAATTGGAGTTAAAGTAAATAAATCAAGGGAATCAAGTATTAAGAAAAGAGAAATATTTTCCGCTACTCATTTTAAGAGTTTTAATAAACAATCAGATACCACAGAAGTTAAGATTCTAGCATTTGTAATCTTTTATGTAGCACTTAAAAAAGGGTTGCTAGGAATGAAGAAGTTGACAAATGAAGAAATATTCTCCACGATTACAGGCACTGATTATTTCTATTACATTGATTCTAAAGTGATGAAGATTTATCAAGAAAATTCCGATGTGTTTGATGCGATTATCTCTGATGCCTTTGGCAAGGGGGGTACATCATGAAAGAGTTCTTTAGAAAAGTATTCAACACAGAATTTCTCCCGATGAGTGAAGTTCGAAAAATCAAAGTATGGTTGGTTATGGGGTTCTTATTATTCTTAACAATCTTAACGATTCCTTATTCTACATTTTTTGACTATTCGGTCCTTATGAAAGTAATTACAATTTCAGGTTTATTTGTACTAATGGGTGTTATGTTACTTCTGCTAAGATTTAGTAAACCTTTGGTTGCCATTCAAGTGTCTATAATTTATTCTATTTTATTAATGCTTTATTATACGCAAGGTGTTAACAGTTTTTACGCATATATATTCTTTTATATTTCGCTTAGTATTATAATTTTCTATCAAGAATTATTTTCATACTTAGTATATGGAACATTGGTAGTGATATTAGGGGTATACTATACCTTAACATTCCGAGAAGGACTTGTTACTTCCGCTGATATTACAGGAGCTGTATATATCTATATTGCGATATTAGTGTTGTTCTATTTAATAAATCTAATTCAAATCCTCCATAACGAAAAAATCTATACGGATTTAAATTATGAATGGGTAAAGATGAATCATGTTATTCACAACTATCAAGAGGATATTTTATATTACTTAGAGGATGTAAGGCAAGATGCTCATAAATCCCCGATGTATGAAGATTTGGAATTTCAAAAAGCCGCGTTTGAGTTGAGTCGTTTCATAGCAGAACAGATTATGAAAGACGGAAGAGAAATTGTAAACCTAATGGACTTATATGTATACATTCATGAAAAAGGATTGCTTTCTATCTTAGATAATCAAGAAATTTCCGTAGCAATGAAAAAAACATCCAATATGCTTGGCAAATATTTATTAAGTGAAAATACAGACATGTTCTCGATGATGATTAATTTTTACGTGAGATTTCAAGATAGTGATAACAATATGAAAAACCGATATAGTTACAAAATAGAAGACTTAACAGATTATAATGACGAACAAATCATCGCGTTTTGCTTGATCTATTCTTATATTTCTCATGAAATAGAGAAGGATAGAGAGTGGAATCAAATCGAGCGTTCTGAAGATGAAATTAAAGTTAATATATTTGATCAAGTGGATTTACAAGATTTCTTTAATCCGCAAGTAATTGCATTTTATAATGATAATTACGATATGATTGTCAAATATATGACAAATAAAAAGTAGGTATGAATATGACTTTAGTATTATCAATAGCCAATCAAAAAGGTGGAGTAGGAAAAACAACAACCGCTATTAATTTAGCGAGTTCTTTGTCAGACCTTGGAAAGAAAATATTATTAATCGACTTAGATTATCAAGCGAACGCTACTACATGTATGGGAATAAATAGAGGTAGTTTTGAAAAATCAATTTTTGACTGTTTTACAAGAGAGGCAGAATTTCAAGAAGTATTACTAAAAACAAAAAATGATTTAATTGATGTTTTGCCAGCAAAAACATTAGTAGAAGGAATTGAAGAAAAGATTATTCTAGATTCCAATAGAGATTTTATTCTTCATTCTCTATTACAAGAAGCCAAAAAAGGATATGATTATGTATTGATAGATTGCCCACCATCTCTAGGATATATTACCGCAAATGCTCTTATGGCATCTGATGGAGTTATCGTCCCTGTACAATGTGAATTTTTAGCGATGGATGGACTTACTCAATTATTGAACACGATTCGTTTGGTTCAAACCAAGAAAAAAGTAAACCGTGAAACCCTTACGATATATGGAGTTCTATTAACCATGTTAGATGCTAGAGTAAATTCTGGCTATCAAATTGTGAATGAAATTAAAACATATTTTAATGAAAAGGTATTTCAAACGATAATACCGCGCAACATTACTTGCTCCAACGCAACATTTTATGGAGTTCCTGTAACGGTATTTTCTCCTAAGAGTAAATCCTCAGTGGGATATAAGAAGTTAGCCAAAGAGGTGATCAGTCGCAATGAATAAAGATGAATTTATTAAAAGAGGCTTAAGTGACTTATTAAAAGAAAACGAAATTACTGATATTGAAAAAGAAGAAGTGATTGATATTAATCTTGATGAAGTAGCTCCTAATCCATTTCAACCTAGGAGACATTTTGATGTGCAATCATTAAATGAATTAGCAGAATCCATTCGCAGCAATGGAGTCTTACAACCTGTTATAGTAAAAAGGGTGTCTAACGGATACATGTTGGTCGCAGGCGAAAGAAGATGCAAAGCTTCTAAGATTGCAGGTTTTTCTACCGTGCCAGCCATTGTAAGAGACTATAATAATCAATATTTAGCAGAACTAGCATTATTAGAGAACATTCAAAGAGAAGACTTGACCATTGTTGAAGAGGCTGAAGCATATCAAAATGCTATTAAGTCTTTGAATTTAACACATTTAGAATTAGCAACAAAAATTGGTAAGAGTAGATCCTATGTTTCTAACGCTTTAGGGATTCTATCTTTACCAAATGATGTATTAAATGAAATCAATAAGGGTAATATAACGATGGGACACGCAAGATCTCTTAGTAAGTTGAAGGATATCAATCGAATCAAAAAAATCTCATTGATGATAATTCAAGAGAAATTGACAGTTAGAGACATTGAAAATCTAGTAAAAAAAGAAGAGAAAAAAGTAAAAATAAAAAGAAGAACAATTGATCAAGATTTTCAAGATGGATTAAACAATACAAAAGACTACATTAATGCAAAAGTACTATTAAAAGCACCTGTAAAAGTATCATCAAACAAACTAGTTATCACATTCCAAGATAATGTAGAACTCGAATGGTTCAAAAAAACATTGGAGTTAGAAAATGAATAAACCAGATTTTGTAATTGAACAAGGAAGCATATTAGTATTAAAAAAAGGTCATCCCTGTGGAGAAAACCTTTGGAAGATAACAAGTTTTGGAGTCATCTGTAAAATTAAATGCATGGGTTGTGATAGAATTGTTATCATTGACCGAACAGAACTAAAAAAACGAATTAAGAAAGTAGTAGAAGCAAATGAAGAAAATTCTTGATGAAATAATTAAATTTCGTGATAATAGAGGTTGGAGAGATCATGATACACCGTCATCTTTAGCCAAATCTATTATTATTGAAGCAGCTGAACTTTTAGAAAATTATCAATGGGAAGACAGTAAACCAGATATTGAAAACGTCAAAGAAGAATTGGCTGATGTATTAATCTATGCTTTAGCTATGGTTTCAGACCTGGGATTTGATCCAGAAGTGATAATTAGGGAAAAAATGGAGAAAAATAAAATTAAATATCCAGAAAAATGAGCATAATACCTAGCTAAAGGGATAATATGGAGAGAATATATTAAAAATAGAATACTTTTTGTAATTTATGGAAAATAACAATTGACAAATAAATGTATAAATAGTAAAATATTATTCGCATTGCTAAAAGAAATTATTTGTAGGGGCCTATAGCTCAGGTGGTTAGAGCGCACGCCTGATAAGCGTGAGGTCGATGGTTCAAGTCCATTTAGGCCCACCATTTCTTATGGGGCATTAGCTCAGCTGGGAGAGCGCCTGCCTTGCACGCAGGAGGTCAGCGGTTCGATCCCGCTATGCTCCACCATTAGTAATTGTAAGTTGGCGGGGTAGCTCAACTGGCTAGAGTGCACGGTTCATACCCGTGAGGTTGAGAGTTCAAGTCTCTCCTCCGCTACCAAGTGGACCCATAGCTCAGTTGGTCAGAGCTATCGGCTCATAACCGATCGGTCGTAGGTTCGAATCCTACTGGGTCCACCATTTTTTAATATATAGCATTAACCGGAGAAATACCCAAGCCCGGCTGAAGGGATCGGTCTTGAAAACCGACAGGGCGTGAGAGCGCCGCGGGGGTTCGAATCCCTCTTTCTCCGCCATATTTTTTGTCAAGATAGCTTAAAGGCAAAGCCATGGATATGGGCTCGATTCCCATGATTGACACCAAGCCAAGAAGTCGTTTTTATGAATGACTAACTTGACCCGCTAGCTCAGTTGGTAGAGCATTTGACTTTTAATCAAAGGGTCAGGCGTTCGAATCGCCTGCGGGTCACCACTTATGCCCGAGTGGCGAAATAGGTAGACGCGTTGGACTTAAAATCCAATGTCAGCAATGACGTGCCGGTTCAAGTCCGGCCTCGGGTACCATACATATTTTTTATGGGGCATTAGCTCAGATGGGAGAGCGCCTGCCTTGCACGCAGGAGGTCAGCGGTTCGATCCCGCTATGCTCCACCATTTAGAATTAATACTGTTGACATTTTGATACGTATTTGTTACAATAGTAAAGCAATTAAATATCGCGGGGTGGAGCAGTCTGGTAGCTCGTTGGGCTCATAACCCAGAGGTCGAAAGTTCAAATCTTTCCCCCGCAACCATTTTAAAAAAAACTAGGTCCGGTGGTGTAGGGGTTAACATGCCTGCCTGTCACGCAGGAGATCGCGGGTTCAATTCCCGTCCGGACCG
>CAZUQS010000004.1:0-19304 GCA_964622615.1 uncultured Candidatus Izemoplasmatales bacterium
TGGATCAGCTAAAATATTTTATTTTAGATGAAGCAGATGAAATGCTTAACATGGGTTTTATTGATGATATTGAAACCATTTTAAAAAGCACTCCTGAGATTAAGCAGATGTTGATGTTTTCGGCGACAATGCCAAAACCAATTGTCAAATTGGCTTCAACATATATGGTTGACCCTGAAGTAATCACTTCAGAAGGCAAAGATAAAACAAGTTTGGATGTTGTACAATATTATTACAAAGTTAAAAGAGAAAATAAGACGGAAGCATTATACCGTTTAATGAATATTTATCGTCCTAATCTTGCATTGGTATTTTGTAATACCAAAGCAAAAGTAGATGAATTAACAAAAGAATTAATCGACCGTAAAATTAATTGCGATAAAATTCATGGTGACTTACCACAAACGACTAGATTAGATGTTTTAAACAAATTTCACAACGGAATTATTGATGTATTAGTTGCTACAGACGTTGCGGCTAGAGGACTTGACATTAAAAATGTGGAAGCCGTATTTAATTATGATACTCCGGAAAAAGCAGACTACTATCTTCATAGAATTGGTAGAACCGGAAGAATTGGTAATATTGGGTATTCCTTCACGTTAGTTTCGCGCGGTGAGATGAGACGTATTGTGGACATCGAACGATTTTCTGGTACAAAAATCAAACGAAGAAATGTGCCAACTTATGAAAAGGTTTTGGATGTAAAATCAGATAAATTTATCGAAGAAATCAAAACGATATCAGAAAGCGAACATCTTGAAAAAGAATACGCTACATTAAATAAATTGATTCAGGCAAAAATTCCAGAAGATCAAATCATTGTATCATTACTAAGATTACTAAATTCTGAAAATGATAGTTCTGAAACGAAAGCAGATATCAATGAAACGTTTGAAAATCAAAGAAGTACTTCAAGCGGTAGTGGTAGAGGGAATAGTGGAGAATCCACTAGATTCCATTTAAGTGTTGGAAAAACGGACGGCTTAACGGTTTCGGATATTTTAGATTTTATTCGTTCAAAAGTAAAAATGAGCTCGCAAGAAATACAAGATATTGCAATTCTTACAGAATTCTCATTCTTTTCTGTTCCAAAGAAATATCAAACTGTTATTTTAAGTACATGTAATCACCAAAAACTACGCGGAAGAAAGGCATTTGTACAAATTTCTAGAAAACGTAGATAATGGTCATCTCATTGACAAAATCCTTTAGATAGTTATAATTAAGTTATATAAAATAGGAGGTTAATATGAATAAATTAGGTTTACTTGTTTGTACAAATTCAGCTATTGATTATATTAAACACGATTTTGAAGTTGGCGTTGTTAGATCAACCATTTTAATGGGCGGAAAAGAATATATTGACTACGAGGAATTAACAGCTGATAAATTCTATGAGATGCTAGAAACAAATCCAAAGTTATTTCCTAGAACAGCTATGGCTTCTACAGGTAAAATGTTAGAGTTCTATGAAAATTTAAAAGCTGATGGGTGTGACACTATAATATTTATCACGATATCTGCAAAATTGAGTGGTACGTATGAAAATGCACTACTAGCAGCTAAAATGATAGAAGATGTAGATGTTAGAGTATTTGATTCTAAATCGGTTGGTTACGTAGAATGTAAAATGGTATTTAAAGCTTGGGAAGGATACAAAGCTGGAAAAACTATTGAAGAAATTATGGGTGATTTAGAGTTCATAAGAGATAACAATAAAATATATTTCGCAGTTAGAGATTTAAGATTCTTAATTAAGAATGGTCGCTTATCAAATGCTGCTGGAGTAGTAGCAAACATGTTAAAGATAAAACCTCTGTTAGAAATCAATAAAGAAGGTAAAGTTGTAAGCATTGAAAAGATACGTACATTTGGCAAGGCTGTAGATCGAGTGATTGAAAAATATTTGGACGAAACCAAAGATCTAGATGTTGAAACATTTATCATTCATGCAAACAATCCTGAAAAAGTTAAATATATGAGAAACAAAGTAACGGAAGCGAGACCAAATGTAGGGGTAATAAATGATTATCTACTAACCCCAGCTGTTGGTGCACACGGTGGGCCGGGAGCAATTACGATTGGATATATTATTAACAGATAGAAAGGTGTTCTTATGATTAATAGTGATATTATCAGAGGAAATATCGATACCATAATCTTAAAACTTTTACAAGAAAAAGACATGTATGGATATGAAATCGTTAATGAAATAAAAGAACGAACAAATAGATTATTTAATATCAAAGAAGCCACATTATACTCTGTTGTTCAACGACTAGAAAAACGTGAATTAATAACTTCATATCAAGGAGAGAAATCTCATGGTAGAACCAGAAGATATTATCGTATCACGCCTTTTGGTAAAGCATATTATAATGAATTAATAAAAGAATGGAAAAACTTGAAATCAATTATGGTTAATATACTAGGAGATGATATTTCATGAATAACATAAAAAAATTTGTGTCAAGATTATTGAAGGACTTCTTCAATGAGGAAGACAAAAAAGAATTAATTGAAATATTGACAACCAGCTTAGAAGAGAAAGTTGATGACCTAGTAGAACAAGGTAATACAAGAGAAGAAGCAATTGAAAAATCAATAAAGGAATTCGGCAATAAAGACGATGTGTTAGATGCTTTTCCAGAATATGATAAGTATAAGAATGTTGTGAAACACAGAAGAAACCAGGTTATTTTTTCTTCTTGTGCATATTTGATTATCACGGGATTAGCAGCTTATGCAAACTTCATATTGCTTGAAGGATATTTGTGGTTTTTAATCGTCGCTATCGGATTATTGTTTTGGCCTTTGGTTATGATATATTTATACTTGGGAGTTAGGAGATAGTATTTTGTCTACTAGAAAATTAGTTTTCTTATCCTTGATGATTTCCATTAGTATTGTATTAAGTATAGTGGAGTCATCTATATCCACATTCTTCTTTGCATTTCCCGGGATAAAGCTAGGATTAGCGAATATCGCAACAATGGTTGTTGTGTTTACTATGGGAAGAAAAGAGGGGTTCACAGTTGCTATCCTTCGTATATTCTTAGTGGGTTTGATTTATAGTGGCTTATTTACACCATCGTTTTGGATTAGTCTAAGTGGTGGAATGTTGGCGCTGTTAACGATTGTGATTTTTGTGAAATCTAAATTATCAATTATGACCATATCTGTTCTTGCATCATTAATGCATATGATTGGTCAAATTGCAGGAGCAATAATTATCGTTCAGACAACCTCATTGTTATACTACTTGCCATATATGATTATCATTTCTGTTCCTGCAGGTTTGATGACAGGATATTTAGCAAAAAAAATAATCTCGGATTTCTCCGAGAAAATTATTACTATGAAATAACGCCTATAAGGCGTTTTTTTTATGTTCCGGGCAAGTAAATATATTGAGAAAACCCATCCGTATATTCCACTGTATCATCATAGTTATACCACATAGCTTCTAAACCATCATAACTGTTCACAAAGGTTTTAGCGTCTTCTATAGGTAGAAGATAAAGAGCTGTAGATAAGATATCAGCTACTGCTGAGTTGGGATATATCACGGTAATCCCCATAGAGTATCCACCTGGATAATTCGTAGTAGGATCAATAATGTGATGATAAACGGTGGAATCATCTAATCCCTTAAAGAACCGTTGGTAATTACCGCTACTTACAATAGCCAAACCTTCAGGAACAGATACGAATTGGTAGTACTCGTTGACAACATGATAATCCGTGTCAGGTCGTATTAATGCAATCTTGTATTGACCATCGTCATTATTTGGATTAATACCACCAGTTATAACATTTGAATTACCTGTATTTAGTAAGAATTCGATATGTTGAGAATCCAAATGATCTGCAATGATTTGAGAAACATATCCCTTTGCAAATCCACCTAAGTCTATTGACATATCCTCTTTCGCAAAGGAAATTGTCTTGTTTGTAGAGTTTAGGATAATATCATCAAGGTCTGTATTAAACGTGATTCCATCAATGTATTCACTTGGAACTGGGCAATATGAGATTCCTGTTTCAATGGTATTATCACAATCGGTATTGTCTCTTGCGTCATGCCAAATATCAAGAACTGGACCAAGTGCGATATTGAAGAGAGGTTCATTGTTTGATTGAACGAACTGATCATAATCAAATATAAACTCAATCGCTTCAAATAACTCATCCGATAGTTCCACTGGTTCGCTAGAATGGTTGATGGTATAGATATTGTTTACTTCAGTATATTCATGATATTTATCAAAATATTTATGATAAGTACTTAGTGTGAGTTCAAAATAGTTAAAAATTTCAACAACATCATACGTGCTGTTTTCGTTATAATATAATTTTAAAAATATCACTGTGTCAAAATAGGAAGTGACATTTTTTTCGCAAATATAAACGCCCTCTATGCTTCCTGTATCGCAATAGTCCTCATTCGGATTTGTAGTTGTGCTAGTATTGCAACCAGCAAGAAGTATTAGGATTAGGAATGTTGTGAAAATCAAAACAATTTTTTTCATGTGGTCTCCTCGATTAAATAATACATAAATATGATTATTGTTGTATAATATAGATAAGTAGGTGGTACTATTAAGAAACAAGATTTCATAGTAATATCAGTAATTTTACTGATTGGATTACTATCATTAATTGGGTTTAATATTATGGAAGATAGAAACAGCACTGGCAATGTTTATGCGAAAATCACGTATCAAAATGAATTGATATTGATGGTGGATCTAGAGACATTAGAATTTACAGTGTTGGATAGTCCTTATAAAGACGATGTTGTTACAGACTTAGCGTCAGAAGGAATCTTTTATGTTCCCGGAAAAGTTACAACAGATATGGAAGCACTTTATGCAACGGATGAATTTGCGAGAACAAATGATATTGTAGGTATAAAACTTCAAGTTGTCAATTCTAAGATTTCTGTTGTGTATCAAGAAAGCCCAAAAGATATATGCCAATTACAAGCCCCTACAGATTCTCATTTGCGTCCAATAGTTTGTTTGCCAAATGAGTTAGTAATCGATGTATTTACAGATATGAGTCGCAATGAATTCATACCTGATTCAGTATTGGAGTGATGATATGTTTTTAATCTTATTTGAAACACAAGTATTTACCATCTCAAGAATCGTGTTATTTTTTGTTGCCTCAGTATTCATATTTCGGGCAATGCAAGCAATTGATTTTTCAAAAATATTCCGAAGAAATTCATCGGATCAAATTCGATTTTTGTTTATGGTAATAGCTATTATACTGGGTTATCTTTTCGTTGACGCTGTTATCTCATTATTTGAGTTGGTCAACACGTTATTTTAAGCATACTCAGAGAATTCATGAATTACTTTTAAGGTATCTTGATAATTGTTTTTATGAAACAGTTGTTCCTTAACTTCTTCAAAAAAATCAGAGTTCATTTGGAATTTAAATGTTATATCTTTGTCATATATTACATCACTTAAAACCGTATGTTCTCGTAAGTAACGATCAATCGATCCAATCGAATCATAACTACATGTGACTACACAGTTATACGTAGTTATTTTTTTTGTTAATGTAATATCTTTAAGCACTTCTGAGGCACTAGAAGAATAAGCTCTAATTAGACCACCTTTTCCTAGTTTGATACCTCCAAAATAACGGATAACAACCAATAGAATATTCGTTAAATCTTGCTTTAATAGAACTTCTAAAATGGGGAATCCGGCAGTTCTCGTTGGTTCTCCATCATCGGATGCTTTTTGAATATTACCACGGTCTCCAAGCACATACGCATAGGTATAGTGGTTCGCTCCAGCATATTCTTTGCGAAGGTTTTGTAAAGCAATCGAAATGTCAGACTCTACATTTGCAGGGATAGCCACGGATATAAATTTGGATTTTTTCACTTCGGTTTCGTGAACCGTTATTTCTTTAATAGAATTCATATTCTCACCACAGATATTATAACATACGATTTCTGTTAAAAGGCATTATTTAGATATTTAAGTTAGAAATAACTCTAGTAATATGATATAATAATTAAGGTGATTTAAGATGAATAGTTATTATGAAAAAGGCCAAAATGTAATCCAAAAATTACTTGATTTAGGATATCAAGCTTTTTTTGTTGGCGGATTTGTAAGAGATTATTTGTTAGGAATTAAACCAAATGATATTGATATTACAACCAATGCATTGCCTACAGATATACAAAGAATCTTCCCTAAAACAAGAGCGACCGGATTACGTTATGGGACAATATCTGTTTTTGAAGGTAAGTATCAATTCGAAATAACTACGTATAGGGCGGACTTAGAATACATTGATCATAGACGTCCGGAAAGAGTCGTATTTTCAAATAATTTGGAAGAAGACTTAAAACGAAGAGATTTTACAATCAATGCACTAGCAATGAGCAATACGGAAGAAATCACCGATTTGTTTGAAGGAAAAAATGATTTAAGTAATAAAATGATACGTGCGATTGGAGATCCAGATGTACGTTTTCATGAAGATGCTCTTCGAATTCTTAGAGCATTCCGGTTTGTATCGAAGTTGCAATTTGATATTGAAGAACAAACGAAAGCAAGCATAAAGAAGAATATTCAATTGTTATCCGAGATTTCTAATGAACGAGTAATGAGTGAAATTAAAAAAATATTTGAATATCCATATTATAAGAAAGCATTAAAAATGTTGTATGAATCAAATATGAGTGAGGCGTTTCCGGAATTGGATAAAGGATTAGAGATTCTAAATATAAAAGAAGACTACGTGTTGAATTATTTAGAATTCTTTGCATTGTGTTTTTACAGGGAAAACATAGAAATCCCGGAAAAATGGCGTTTTTCGAATAAAGAGAAAGCTATTATTTCAAAGATAATGGAATTGGTATTGGTTACCGAACGTGACGCTTATAATGAAATGATTATCTATCGAATTGGAAGAGATGTTCCTTTAATGGCGAATAATGTATCTAGAATAATAAACTCAAATAATGACCAAGAATATTTAATCAATAACATATATGATTCGTTACCAATACATAAGACATGTGATTTAAAATTTAAGGGAACTGATATTTTAGAACTAACCACTCTTAAGAATGCGGAAATTATCGGTGAAATTATTGATGATATTACGTATCAAGTGATAACAAATAAATTATTGAATGATTATGATGAAATTAAAAACTACACAATGAATGTATTAGGAAGAAAATATGACCAAGAAGAATAGACCATTTTATTGTTATTTAGATGATTTTGATGAATTGACAATAATCATTCCAGCTAAGAATTATCAAGATAAGAATAATTACTTTTTAGTGGGTAACGATGAAATTATAAAAATTATTATTTCTCAGAAGATAAATTTGGGCGTAGAAATCAAATTGATTTGTCATTTCAATGCTTATATTGATTTGGGGAAAATATATTTTGTTCAAAATCAAGATCAAGAAATGTCTGAACTATATAATGGGAAGATTGTACGGACAGAATTGTTCGACAATATATATCGATATAAGAAAAATGATTTAGGTTTTACCTATACAAAAGAACATACAAAATTTAAGATATGGACTCCAGTAGCGAAATACGTAAAAATTGAGCTCATTTCTCCGAACAATAAGAAATTTTTATACAATTTAACCTATAAAAATTCTGGTGTATGGAGAGCAGTTGTTGAAGGAGATTTAGAAGGATTCAAGTATCGCTATTTGGTATACGTGAATGGAACCGAAAAAATTGTGAATGATCCCTATGCAATCGCTTCAAATGTTAACGGGGAGTATTCATATGTTGTGGATAAAAATAATTTCTATAAAATGAAACAACAGTCCAATTTCTCTGGGAATATATTGGACGCTGTTATTTACGAAATGAGTATAAGAGATTTCACGATTGATCCGAATATGAAGTTTGTGAATAAGGGAAAATACTTAGGAGTATGTGAAACTGGAGTACAAACAAAAAACGGTTTGTCAGCGGGGATTGATTATTTAAAAGAATTGGGAGTAACCCATGTTCAGTTGATGCCAATATTTGATTTTGAAGGCGTTGATGAAACGGATGATAAATCAGAATATAATTGGGGTTACAATCCAAAACAGTTCTTTGTTCCAGACGGTTCATATTCCACAAATCCAAATGATCCGTATTCCAGGATAAACGAATTAAAAATAATGATTGATTCACTTCATGAGAATGGAATTTCTGTGGTTATGGATGTTGTATTTAATCATGTGTATGATGCGGAAGAATTTCCAATAGAAAAACTAGTTCCTGGTTATTCATTCCATGTTGATAGACAAGGAATCTGTACCAACGTGAGTGGATGTAGTAATGATATTGCTAGCCACCGTAAAATGATTCGTAAGCTGATTATAGATAATGTCTTGTTCTGGGTTAACGAATACAGAATAGATGGCTTTAGATTCGATTTGATGGGCTTAATCGATTATGAAACTATGAACGAATTGAGACAAGAGTTGCATGATACAAGCGAACATATAATTGTGTATGGAGAAGGATGGAATATGTATTCATCCAATCTAACCGATCGTATGGCCCATATGGGTAATAAGAAGGTTATACACACCATTGGATTTTTCAATGATAAATTCCGTGAAACAATAAAGGGCTCCACGTTTCATTCTGAGTTGCCTGGATATGCTATGGGAAATACAACCGATATTGAAGTTGTGAAACAAATGTTATTGGGCTCTGCCCATAATAGGTATATGTTTAAATACACATCACAGAGCATTAACTATGTCGAATGTCATGATAATCAAACGTTTTTTGATAAAGCTAAAAATGTTACAGATGACGAAGACACCATTCAAAAACAAGAATTACTTGCTACAGCTATGGTGCTTTTATCTCAAGGGGTACCATTTATACATTCTGGACAAGAGTTTTTCCGAACAAAAAACAATGTTGATAATTCTTATATTTCAGGAGATGAAATCAATTTAATGGACTGGAATCGAAGAGAAGTGTATAATGATTCTGTTGAATTGGTTCGAAAATTGATAGGGATAAGAAAACAATTCCCTTGTTTTAAATTAAAATCAACATCAGAAATGGATCAAGTAATTGAAATCATTGAATTGAATTCTAAATCATTGATGATGCATTTTAATTCAAAATGTAATATATTAATTATCTTCAAACCAAATACCCAAAAAGAAACGGTTATCGTTCCCGACGAATATGATTTATTGGAAGCAACGTCGGAAAAATATGAAGTAGAAGACAAACATCAATATATATTAAAGGATATAGGTGCATATATCTTTTGGAAAAGGTGAGTTTATGATAGAAGCAGGAAATCAATATAATTTTTATGGGAAAGTAACACAAAAAAACGATTCATCCTATGATACATATCCAATCAATGTTTTAACAGAAAAATCTGAAAATATTATTGTGAGATTAGCATCTGATGAAACGATTTCATTAAATAAAATTTACTATTTTGAAACGGAAACGATTCCGTTCAAAGATAAGGTACATTTTGAAGCTTCTTCGCATACCATCCTAGGTGAGATGGATGTAACGGAGAACAGAAAAGAAGAATTGTTAAAATTCTTTTATCATTATGCACCAGTAGAAACAGAAGGCATTCGAAATGATATTGAAAAGATATTATCAAATTTAAACAATACGGTAATTAAGAAATTAACAGAAACGATATATAATAAATATAAAGAAGACTTTTACTTATATCCTGCAGCAACTAAATTTCATCATGCATATATCTCTGGGCTAGCGTATCATACCCATTCGATGTTGAAGTTAGCACAAGGATTCTTCCCTGTGTATCCATTTCTTAATGAAGATTTAGTAAACGCAGGTATTATATTACATGATATGTGTAAGATTTTTGAGTTTGATTCTTATGAAGGCTCTGAATATACAATTAAGGGAAAACTTATTGGTCATATTACAATGGGTGCGAATTTAATCGATTCCACTGCGAAAGAACTTGGTTACGAGAACGAAGAAGAAGTGATGCTATTAGAGCATATCATTATTAGCCATCATTATTACGGCAATTTTGGATCTCCAAGGAAACCAAATATTGCGGAAGCCTTAATCATTCACTTTATAGATAATATTGATTCTAAAACGACTGTTCTTGGTGAAGAATTAAATTTAGTTGAGGTTGGACATTTAACAAATAGTATTGGAGTTCTAGAAAGAGAACGATATTACAAACATAAATTATCCAAAGAATAAGAAAAAAAGTTGATGTTTTCACATCAACTTTTATTTTTTTTTATGTACTAATCTGTGATATAATCTCCGAAAATAGCATCGAAGTATACGCCACCGACTTCAGCTAATGAAGTCATAAGTTCTGCGTTTGTAACAGTAGAATAATCAGTAGTTAAGAAAGTTCCGCTTTCAAGTCTACCTGACATGTTAACGTTGATTGCTCCGATAACATACACATTTGCTAATAAATCATCAAAGATCATATCTAAAGCATTACTAACAGTTGCTGGAATGCTTGGAACTGTAATTTCAAATTTGTCTTCAATATCAGCATCGGTCAAATCATAAATCATTGAGTAGAATTTATATTGTGCATATAATTCTAATTGAGCTAACGTTGGATCAGCATTATCATTTTCAATTCCAACAGAGTGTATCGGATTAGCTGAATCTTCTTCTGAATATTCAAAGCTAGGTTTTGTAAAATTATCGCCTTGGCCTACTTTGATTACATGTAAACCAAATTGAGTTGGAACAAAATCAGAATATAATTCAGATTTTGTGAAATTTTGAGGTTCTTGATACTCTTGATATAGTTGAACCAATGCATCTACATACTCTGGAACGAACGTATCTTTTACACCGTATTCTCCACTATAGGTTAATGAGTGAAAAACATCTTCTGTTTCTGAATCTTCAATATTTAAATCTTCTGTAAGGATAAAGAAACCATTTTGTTTGTAAACACCCCAAGTTTCATCTTCTCTAGAAGCGTTGTTAAATTCTGTTAGCAAGGCTGCAAATTCACCATCGTATTCATCGATAGCTATTTCTAAACCAGCTTGTAATGCTTCAAACGCACTAAATTCAGCAGGTGTTAAAGCATCTTGATAATCATCAAAATTATCTGGGCTTCCATCTTCATCGAAATCAATAAACACTAGTAGATGATTAACGTCTAAACTGAAGTAGTTGTCAAAATTATCTTGTGCTATTGGATACAAAGCTTCAACAACATTTTCATTCTCAATTGTTTCATTGATTAAATAAGGTTGTAATTCTCCAGACACAAAATATTCTAATAAACCTAATTCAGTTTTCACATTGAATTGTGAATATGAGTAATCATTGAAAGATGAAAAATTGAACTCCATACCATATTGTGCATATAAGTTTTGAAGGTATGAATAGTACTCTTTAGCATTTGATACGTTTACATACATTTCGTCCATTCTACTAGATTTGTTTTTCATGAGATTGGTTTGCTCACCGAAAATTTCAGTAAAATATGGAGAGTATAATAATTCTTTAAATTGTGTTGCATATAATGTATACAATGCAGCATTTTTTGTAAGAGCAAATTCGAAGTATTGATCTGCAGTGATTTCTACAGGGTCTTCAGATGTCAACGTCTTTGATAATGAAGCCAAGACTGTTTTGTCTCCGTTACCTGTGAATTGATATTCACTGTATGAAGAACTATAATCCAATGCAAGGTAATAATCATTAATTGTGAATTCAAGTTCTGCTCTTTGTGCATATAAGGTATTGTTTATATTTGTGTTTGCATCAGTACCATATACATATTCATCGTATAATTTATCTTCTAAATATGTGAAAGCGACTGCGTCATTAACGATTGCTTGATACGTTAATTCTGTACCTTCAGGAACTGTTACGTCAACAGTTTCTCCATCAGCTAATACCGTTACATTAATTGTATTTATTCTTGTTCTACCAAATACGTTAATCGTGTATGTTAAATTCACATCTTCATCTTCACTAGGAGCAATAACCGTACCAACATTTGTTATGACTTCTGAATTAGAAGAGCTCCATGTGATTGTTGAATCATAGAAACTAGTAGCTGGCAATACAATGGTATCTCCAATTGTAGTTGGAATTACAATAGTTTCTTCAATAGAATCGAACATGGTTGCTAAAACATCTTCTTTTGTAGGTTCTGTAATTTTATATACCATATAATAATATGATGAGTTTCCAGTATTTAACACGGAAGGATTTATGGAATATCTAAAGTCATCTTCAATGCTTAATGATGTAAACATAAAATCCGCAACCATTGAGCTTGCTGCATAAAGGTCTTCAAAATTAAACGTTAAAAATTCATTATCTAATGCTATTAAGTCAGCAGAAGTAGCTGCTTCAGGAAGTGTATCCCTGTAAACACCATAAACATAGTTGTACATTAATATATATTTTTGTAAAACTTCAGCTTCTGTAAGTTCTGTCGAATTATTTTCAGTTACTGTTAATACATCTTCAATTGCGGTGTATACTTTGTTAACAATAAGATCAGTGGAATAGGTAACATCATTGTCACCAGCATCGAAAATATGCCCATCAGGATCTATTGTATATACGACTGCGTCCAAAGAATCTTTTACTTCAATGGTTTGATCCATATCGTAAGGATCAAGTCTTGATACTGTAAAATATTCTGAGTTATTTTCTTTATATGTTTCTGCAGCTGTAAGTGTAGTAAATAATACATCAGAGGAAATAATAATTTCGCTCAACCCATTTACTAGATTATCCGTAGCAGGTTCGATGCGGTATTCTTTATCATCTGCATCTGTATAAACATCATTCGCTCCGATTTCGTATACGGTAGTACCATCGGTACCAACGATGTTATCGTCAACATCAAAATAATAGGTATCGATTGTTTTATAAGCTTCAACAATGTCATCGTTAAGATCTAATAAATCTTCATGACTATATACAAATCCGTTGTATTCTCTTAAACCATCGTTCGTTAAAGATAATATATTAAATTTATCTAAAACTGCGTTTGCATCAGCTTGGCTAGTAAAACGAATTTTAATAGCTTTAATATCATCAAAATAACTTGATAGATATTGCATAGCGATGTCTTTATCCGCAACAACTTCATCTTCTCTAGCGATGTCCATTACAAATTTTTCTCTAGCAACAAGCAATTTTGCATAAACTTCTGGTTGGTCTTTAAATCCAGCCAAGATCATTGATTGCTCATATGCAGTTTCTAAATCCGCTTTGTTATCATCATCAATTTCAGCAATTACCGTCAAGTCACTAGTTCCATAATTCAATTGTAGAATTTTGTCAGCTATTTCTTGATCTGTAACACTATTTATATAATCAGATAAAATTATTGAGTCCGTCATATAAAGCAATTGTTGAACACCATCATTGCTTTTTATTTCCTCAAACAAATCTTCGTTTGTAATTTCATACAAAACATTGCCATCATCATCAATTCTTTGATAGAATACTCCATTCGGATCAGATAGGCTTGGGAAGTAAGTATTACCAGTCGCAAGAGCTAGCACTACTGCCCCTAAAACTATAAAACTCACAACTGATACAATGATCAGTGCTTTCTTTGTAAATATGCTTTTCATCTATAACACTCCTTACTAATTTTCGCAATTTCTATGATATCATTATTTCAGCTTAAAAACAACAATTATATTGTGATAATTTTATGATTAATTTTATAAAAACAATATCTTTGACCGGAAATGTATATATATTATATATAAGAAAACCGAAAAAACTACTAAAGTGTTAGAAGAAATTTACTTATCTGTTGACAAATTTACCACTTTATTCTATAATGAATAATGTAAAGAGCAAAACTAGTGAAAGCTAGTGACGCAAAGCTATAGGGCCTTCGAGAGATGGTAGCCAGTTGCCGTTGTCTAAAAAGACGAGGGCATTTTTTTATTTCAAGAGATAAAAAAATGCAATTGTTAAAGGATAATGGCGTTTTTTATATAGAATTGTGTTTCTAGAAAGGAGTATGGTTATGAGTGTAAATCTAATGCGAAGAAAAGTAATATACTCTTTTTTGTTATTGTTTTTTTCTCTGTCTTTATTCATCTTTTCTAGTTATGCATATTTCACAGATTTGTTTACAGATTCTTTCACAGGAGAAATAGGGTTTGTCGATGTAGACCTAGAAGCATATTTTTACGACCCTGTATTAGGAGAAATTCAAGCTACAGAAATTGTTATTGATGCTACCGAAGAAGCAACCGCTTCTGATGTGTCTTTTGCTACTTCAACAATATCATCTACAACAATAAATTTTTTAGTATATTCAAGCGGTGATAAAATACGAATTGACGGTTCAACAAGTAATGATGGAATCTACACAGTAACCGGTACACCTACTGCGAATGCATTGGTTGTAGTTGGAACTTTAACAGGTGAGTCTGCGGGTAGTAGTATTACTACAGATCTGGTATTAACGAAACCAGGTGTATATTTTGTTAATATTATTTCGAATGATGGAGATAATTACTTTGAAAATTTCAGACTAAAAATACTTGTTAAGAGTAATATCAATACGTACTTTAGAGTAAAAATATATGAACAGTTAACGTTAATTTACACCGATTTTCAAGGTGAAGTTACGGAACTTTCCATTTTGTTTGATGGACAGATGCCTTTTGATTATGATTTGGTAAATTGGTATGATAATCGAAACTATGATAATTATATGTATTATCAAAATGCAGTTCAAAGAACAAACGAGACAACTTCATTAGAAATTGGACTGATTTCTGGTTATACATTACCCGATTTTAGTGTATATTCTCCGGGATATTCACTTCAAATTGCATTTTCAATCGAAGCGATTCAAAGCGAAGATGCTCCCAATGTTGTTTGGGGACTTGCAACTCCACCTTGGGGCGGAAGTTGGTAGGAGGTTATGATGATGAAAACAAAAGCATTTAAACATTTTAACTTAAAGCATTTAATCGTGCTAATTTTTGTAATGCTATTTAGTATTTCTACATCTATTTTCTTTTTAGAAAGCAATCCAAAAGTTCAAGCATATAGCGCTCCTGTAGATGAAATATTAGAATTTGATGGAACGTATGATTGGGAAGTTACACCGGATACGCAAACTTCTAGCACTGACTATATAACTTATACAACTTTTAGATTAACTTATTGTAATGCTGCGTCAACATCCACAGCATGTGCAACTGCAGCAAGTGGTAAAAAAATAAGATTTGATACCGCAGAAGAATTGTATCGTTTTTCTAAAGACGTTTCTTTGGAAGAAATATATATTACTGGTACTCCAGCAGAAGATGTCAAATTATCAGACGCTAAAATAACGGTGTTGTTATCTTTAAATTATGTATTAGGAAAAAATATTGATTATTCAGTCATGCAATCAAAAGCATTTATCCCAATCGGTTACGCATTTACCGATGTGGAGGAAAATATTTTTCAACGTTCATTCGCAGGATCATTTGATGGGCAAGGCTTTGAAATAACTTCTTTATATGTAGCGGGATATGATCATTTAGTTTACATTGATTATGTTGATGAAGTGACAACAATTGATATTGCATTAAGTGAGCATTATAGTATGTTCAATTATAATCAAGGAACGATTAAAAATTTAGGGTTAATTAATCCTAACTTAGAAATATTAGAATTGCACACAGACATCACTAAGTTATCCAATTTAGTTGGTTTTAACATGGCAGCTGGTGTAGTTCAAAATGTGTATGTTAAGGATACAAGAACAACCACAACTACAGCTGGAATGAGATATGCTGTTGGTTCGTCTTCCGAAGATTTTCAAGCGGCTGGTATTATTCATACAAATCAAGGTACGTTTAAAGATTCTTATTATGTTTCAATGCTAGTAATGAATGGAAACTATATTAATAAATTTGATGTTCAACCGGTACTTTATCTAAATTCAGGTTCTGGTTCGTCTTCGGGATTAGTATTTGATGATACTGTTTATTTAGAATTAGTAACAGTAGGTTCTTCAACATTTACAGTTGACACTCCGAATTTATTAGCTACATCCGAAACAACGACTTTGTTGAAAAGTTCAAGTTCTTCGTTGACTTCGGGAGATGTTAATTGGCCTTGGTATTGTTATCCTTCAGATGGGTATCCATTATTACAAGGGTTCGAATATAATGATACGGATAACGTTTATGAAATTGATAGTGCAATTGATCTTGCATTTTTACCAAGAGCATTGGGATTTATTTCGGTTGATCATGGGGTGAATTTCGCTCATGCTGATTTTGTACTACTGAATGACATTGATATGAGTACATTAGCACCAAGGGTATATACCGTTCCAACGGTAACATTTTATGGTTCATTATCAGGAGAAAATTTGAGTGCGACTGATTTAAGTGATAATTATTATATATATAACTTAAATATTTTATATGGGATACTTAGAGGGTCCGAGTATTATTCGGGTATGTTTAGTATTTTGGGTGCAGGTTCGGAAATATCGAATTTAAATTATAGTCAATCGACTGTTGGGTTTACGAACACAAACACGAATTATAGTTATGATTTCTTTATTGGTGCTATTGCAGGTAAAATGACCGGGGGAACCATCTCTAATATCCTTTTAGATGTTGATATTAATTTAGGAGTGCAAGCACTTGGGACAACCTATGCCGGAGGACTTGTTGGTAAAGCTTCAGGAGTTATTGAGAATGTATCTAACTATGGAGATTTCACCAGTGGGACTCATGTTTGGGCATCTCAATATAGTATCAAACCAGTTTATAATATAGGTGGTGTTGTTGGTGCCGCACAATTAGCAAAATTAACAATGACTGATGTTGTAAATCATGGTACGATTTATGGATTAGGAACAACATCAACAATTACATTAGCTTCTGGATATACGTTTGTAGAAATAAGAATCGGTGGAGTTATTGGGTATATTGGTAACTCAACTGGAAATATAAATGAAATGATTAATATAGCAAACTTTGGAGATATTTATACCTCTGCTTTTACATATACTGTTGGAGTACCTTCCTATCAATATGTTGGTGGAGTATTTGGTAAATTAGGAGGAATCGCTCCTATACTTGAATCATCAAGTGAATACAAATTTGCTAATTTTTATAATGAAGGAGATATATATAACACCTACACTGCAGGTACTTCCTATATAAAGGCTGCTGGTATTGGAATCAATAAGGCAACGGCTGCTATAGAGTACGCTTTAATGTTTAATCATGGAACCTTTGATTTTACAGAGGGTGCAGCTACTTATACACAACAACAGT
This sequence comes from uncultured Candidatus Izemoplasmatales bacterium, assembly GCA_964622615.1. GTDB lineage: Bacteria > Bacillota_I > Bacilli_A > Izemoplasmatales > Hujiaoplasmataceae > 4572-104. The sequence continues at coordinate 17,321 of CAZUQS010000004.1, forward strand.
TTGATTTTGTTTCACTAATTTATGATGTTGGTTCCTATGGTGTAACCATTTCAAGATCATATAATTATGCGGATTTAAGTTTTGATTCTAATGTGTATCATGATATATCAGGCTTATATTATTCAGTAAATAATAATGCTACATTATTACGATTTGTAGCAAATTATGGTGATATCAGTTTTATGAGTAATTCAGGAGCAAGTCAAATCACAATGTCTACAACTCTAAACATTGCGGGAATTACTAGAAATTCAAATGTAAATTATTTAAATGTCTACAATTATGGAGATATTGATGTTGTAAATCTAAATATGGGTTCAAATGCCTTATATATTGGTGGATTAGGTCAACAGCTTAATTCCGGAAAATATATTAAAAATTCATTAAATGATGGAGATATAACTTTTGCACAAATATCAGGCACGGGGATAATCTTGGTGGCTGGATTGATCAACACCAATTTATCAGGGGACTTAGATGACGCCGGGCAATCAACAACACAACCTATAGCAACTATTGGAGTTATTAATTCGATTAATTCTGGTAATATTTCGACATCTTATGGAGTCGTCGGAGATAACTTATATGCAGTCGACGGAACAAACAATAGTTTTGTTGGTGGACTAGTTACCCTAAATAAAGGCTCTATCCAAAGTTGTGCAAACTTAGGTGATATTGGAATCTATAATTCAAATACAAGTGGTGTTTTTAATTATGAAACATCGTCTTCCTATGCTGGACTTGTAATCAACTACACAGCCGGAATGGTTGCTGGTGGTATTGTTGCAGCTACTATTGGTGGAGACGGTAGAGTTTATGACACCGCAAACAATGGTGATATAACGGTAGTTACATACCGATTAGCTCGAGCAGGTGGCGTATTAGGAGTTAGTTTATACGATGAAGCAGAAGGCGGGGGTATTACCTCTGGAATGGGTCTAGTGGATACCATTGAAGATTCTGTACTATCGAATGGATTAAATTTTGGCAATGTATCAGCTATCACATCCAATATTGGAACATATGAAACGGGTTCGTATACCTTATATAATCAAGCTTTATATTATAATGGTAGTTCAACTTATAATGATATGAACTACTACGGAATAACTACGCTTGGTACCGACGACCGTCCGCAAATTAACGCTTGAGCAGGAGGCGTTATTGGGTATGGTTTGTCCGTAATGCAACGAATGTTAAATCATGGTACAATTTCTTCTACAGATACTGCTGGAGGAATTGTTGGAGCAACTTATGTGCTGGGAAATGGTACTACAGTAGTCGATATTGCAACAGCGATTAACTACGGAGATATTAAGGCAATAAACTATACTAGTTATAGTTCAGTTGATAAGTTTGATTTGGAATATGATGATTACTCAACATATTTTCTTGCTGACGGTAGTACATATATTTATCCAACAGGATTCACTTCCTTACAACCAGCAGGAAAGCGTGGTTTTGGAGGGATTTTTGGTAGATTACAACGAGGGACCAGTGGATATATGACATCATCCGGTGGACGATTTGACTTTATTGTTAATGCCAATGAAAATATTGATTTAATTGGAAGGTTGGATCAAGTTCAAAACTTTACCAGTTCTTCACGATTCTTCCAATTTGTTGACGCTATTTATTACTCAGCAAAACTGAATGATACGACGCAAGAAGTATTTACTGGTTATTATTATGCAAGTGTTGATAATGTTACGAGAACTGGTAGTTTACCATATTATTACACATCAACGATTAACGCAATTTATCAGCAAATTGGTATGACGTATTCAACAGTTGCTGGTTCCGGTGGTAATTACTCATATACTGCGGGAAATTATGCAACCGCTCCAAGCTCGACGAATCGCTATGTATACTATGGTCAAATTGAAGTCCCTTGGATTACGGAAGACCCGAATGATGCAAATATTACCGATATTGATAACCAATATATTTATGATGAAGATTTTCCAATGAGAAGCGATCCAGA
>CAZUQS010000005.1:0-3128 GCA_964622615.1 uncultured Candidatus Izemoplasmatales bacterium
TTCTTCCGCTTCTTGGAAGATAAGTTTTACAGTACCTTTCCATTCTTCTTTGTGTTTTGAAAGATATTTAGCAGCTCCTAACAACATACTAGTATGTGCGTCATGTCCGCAAGCGTGCATCTTACCGGGATTCTGAGATTGAAAATCCAAATCGGTTTCTTCTTGAATTGGTAAGGCATCAAAATCCGCTCTTAATCCAATGGTCGGGCCTTTTCCGTTTCGAATAACACCTATGATTGAGTTTTTACCAATATGAGGATGAAAATCTATGTTTAGGTTCTTTAATTCGGTTTCTATATAGTTGTGAGTTTGAACACAGTCAAAACCTAGCTCCGGATGTTGATGCAAGTGTCTTCTATGTTTTATTATATATGCTTCTAAGTCTTTAAAATTATCCATAAGTGTCTCCTATTTTTTTGTCTTTAATTCTAGTTTTGACATGAATTTTGTCGATATAATTCCAACTAATAGTGCAACCATTCCAGCAAGAATTGACCAAGCATTTTGAGTGAAGTAACCCCACAAATCTTTGAAAATCGGTATTTGAGTTGAATAATCTCCTGATGTGAGAGGATCCCGAATTTCAAAGAAAATTGCAACACAACTAGCTAAAATAAATCCTAGGATTGCATAGTATGTCTGAGATTTGTAGTTCCTTAAGAAATACTCAATTACTCGACTAAACAAAATAATACCAGCAGCCGCACCTAAAGCAAACGGAATTACTATCTGTAGATTGTATACTATACTACTAAAATCAAAAATGTTTCCAACAACATTAGACACTATTGCAGTATAGAATCCTAATACTAATAATAGTGCTGAACCGGATATTCCTGGTACAATCATGGTCATTGAAGCGGCCATACCCAGTAGAAATACTACAACAAGATTTAAGAAATTGATTGTTATAAAATCCACTCCATCTGATGTCTTCGTTTTTTCAAATACAATCAATAGAATAATTAGTGCGAATGAAATAAAAAATGCTAATGCGCTTCCAACACTTACTTTCTTAGTTGAAGCTGTCTTATAAATATGTTTCACTCCTCCTAATATCAATCCTATAAAGAAAAACAATACGATGAATGAATTCCATTCAATCAAAATACTAAAGAGCTTAGCTAAAGCAACAACGCTGATTCCAATTCCAATGAATAATGGAACTAAGAATGTTAAGCTTTTTTTGAACTCTTTGAATATGTTTCCTAAAGAATGTAACAATTTTTCATACACGCCTAAATAAATGGCCAATGTACCGCCACTAACTCCAGGTATAATAAATGCAATTCCAATGATAAATCCTTTAACAATCAGTTCTAAAAACATGGCTTCACCTATTTAAATACTGCATCCCCAATTAAATCATATTCAAAAGCTGATTTAATCTCTACGTCTACAATATCTCCTATTTCTATTTGTTTTGTTGATTGAAATACAATCATCCCGTCGACATCATCAGGTGCGAATGCATAGCTCCTACCATAATAAAATTTACTTTCATCATCGTAAGCTTCAACAATTGTTTGATGTGTCTGGTATTTTAATTTCCGGTTCTTTCTTCTAGATATCTTTTTTTGAAGTTTCATTATTCTATTTAGTCGATCTTGTTTAATGTCTTCAGGAATTTGATCTTTAAAATCAAAAGATGCAGTATCTTCTTCTGGTGAGTATGCAAAGACTCCTAAACGATCAAACTCAAATTCTTCCGTGAAATTGTATAGTTCTTCAAAATCAGATTCTGTTTCGCCTGGGAACCCGACAATATAAGTAGTTCGAATAATACTATCTGGAATTTCTGTCCTTATTTTATTTAGAAGACTTCTTAAAAATTCTTGATTTCCTCTTCGATTCATTCGTTTTAACATATTGGAAGCGATATGCTGAATCGGTATATCGAAATAATTCGCAACCAAAGGATTTGTTTTCACTTCTTGAATCAATTCGTCTGATATTTCTGTAGGATACAAATAAAGGATTCGCAACATTCTTAACCCTTCAATATTGGATAGTTCTCTTAATAACTCTGGTAAGAGACTTCTCTTTTTAGTGTTTAAATCAATTCCATATCTTGTTGTATCTTGAGATATTAAGTTTAGTTCTACTGCCCCATTTTCAACTAGGCGTTTACATTCCTCAATAATATCATTCATAGGTCTTGATCTAAATCTTCCTCGTATTAAGGGAATAGCACAATACGTGCAGTTGTTGTTGCATCCTTCACTAATCTTCACGTATGGAGTGAATCTAGAGCCTGTCAGTAATCTGTTTTCATATTTCAAAGGCTGAAACTTAAGATGATAGTCTTTAAACACATCTTCCAATATAAGATGTATCTTAGGATAATCTTCCAATCCTATAATGCGATCAATAAAAGGCATTTCTTTTTCTAACTTTGCTCGATATCGTTTCGCATAACACCCGGTCACAATCAGTTTTTTTCCATATTCTTTCATTTCTTGAATGGTATCTATTGTCTCTTTTTTTGCAGGTTCAATAAATCCACATGTATTAATGATAATTGCATCCGCATCACTTGGATCATTTACAATGATACAACCTGCAGTTTTTAATATATTTAACATCATCTCAGAATCCACTAAATTTTTAGCGCATCCTAGACTAATAAACCCTATTTTCATAATTACCTCGTTTTCTGTCATTGAATATTATAATCTTTTTTTAGGCGCATTGAAAGAAAAAAGAGGAATAAATCCTCTTTTTTGTATTATTTATGTCGGTTGGTTCAAAAATTGGGAATTGTAAAGATCTGCATAAACTCCGTTTTGAGCTAATAATTCCTTATGATTTCCACTTTCAACAATGCTACCTTCATTCATAACTAGAATTAAGTTTGCATTCTTAATCGTAGATAACCTATGTGCAATAACAAAACTTGTTTTCCCTTTCATCATGAAATCCATAGCATTTTGAATATAACTTTCTGTACGTGTATCTACAGAAGAGGTTGCTTCATCAAGAATAAGGATTTTTGGATCACATAGAATTGCTCTTGCAATTGTTAATAGTTGTTTTTGCCCTTGAGAGATATTAGAAGCATCTTCTTTCAATATCGTGTCATATCCATCTGGTAATGTTTCTATAAAGTGATGCACATGTGCTTGCTT
>CAZUQS010000005.1:3138-17233 GCA_964622615.1 uncultured Candidatus Izemoplasmatales bacterium
ACAAGCGGTAATAATCTCTTCATCTGTCGCATCTTTTCTACCATAAGCGATATTTGCTTTAATCGTTCCTGAAAATAACCATGTATCTTGAAGTACCATTCCAAATAGTCCTCTTAAATTATTTCTAGTAACATCAGTTGATTTTATATCATCAATATAGATATGACCACCTTTAACTTCATAGAATCTCATTAGAAGATTTACTAACGTAGTTTTTCCAGCTCCAGTTGGTCCTACAATTGCGATTTGCCTTCCAGGGAATATTTCAAGATTTAATCCTTTGATCAGTTCTTTGTCTTCTTGGTATGAAAAATCAATATCTTTAAATAGTACTTTTCCTGAAAACTCTGATTCTGCAAATTTAGAATCATCTTTTTCTTTAATTTCATCTACTTGATCCATTAATTCAAAGATTCGTTCTGCACCAGCTACAGTAGATTGTAATTGATTTGTAATACTAGCAATGTTCAAAATAGGGTTAACAAACTGTCTTTGATAGGTAATAAAACTAATAATATCTCCTATCAATAATGGGTTTGTAGCTCCGGCTAAAATACCACCAACAAACACTACTACCACATAACCAATATTTGAAATAAAATCAAGAATTGGTCGAATTAATCCACTTAAAAACGCTGCACCTTTTGCTTCCTTTGTTAAATCCTCGTTAATCACTTGGAATTTTTCATAAGATTCCTGTTCTTTACCAAATAGTTTTACGATGATATTTCCGCTAAATACTTCTTCAATATTACCATTCAATGATCCTAAAAAGCGTTGTCTCCTAATAAATTTTGCTTGAGATTTTTTAGCAATTGCTTTTGTAGAAAAAATGAATAACGGTAAAGTAACCAGTGCAATTATAGTTAATTGCCATGAAATAATAAACATCATTACCAAAACCCCGATAATAAAGAAAAATGAAGAAATAATTTGAATTAAACTTTGTTGAATTGAATTAATTACAGTATCTACATCATTCGAGAATATTGATAAAATATTTCCAGTTTGTTCTCCATCAAAGTATTTAATAGGTAAGCGTTCCAATTTCTCTCTCATTGTGTTTCTTAGGTTTTCACCCAAATTAATTGAAACGGAATTGCTCATTACACTACTGATGGTTTCTGCGATAAACCTTATACCATATAGACTTAATATCATAATAAAATATTTAAGTATATTTTTGGCTAATGTATCTTTGTCAAGTCGCCCAATAATGAAATTTTGGAAATCATTTAAAATATCTTTAATAATATATGGACCTAACACTGCAACACCAACTGTAGCAATTGTAAAGATACTGATAATAATCAATCTAGTTTGAAATGGTTTCAAAAAATCTATTAATCTTCTTACCGTACCTTTAAAGTCTTTCGCTTTTTCAGCAGGCATAGCAAGTCCCATACCTGGGCCGCCACCTCCACGGCCTCTTTGAGGTCTTTTTGTTGGTGGTTGTTGTAATTTTTTGTCATCAGATTGGTTAGGAATTGATTGTTTTTTTTCTATTTGGTCTTTTAATTTTTTACTCATGATAATTCCTCCTCATCCATTTGAGATAGAGCAATTTCACGGTAAACCTTACAGTCTTTCAATAAATCCTTATGTTTACCCAACCCAACGATTCTACCGTCTTGTAATACTAGAATCTTATCTGCATTCATAATTGTTCCTATTCTTTGGGCAACTATAAATACGGTTGAATCTTTCACTTGTTCCTTCATAGCACTTCTTAGATTTGCATCTGTTTTGAAATCTAATGCTGAAAAACTATCGTCAAAGATATAGATTTTTGGTTTTCTAACCAAAGTTCTTGCGATTGATAATCGTTGTTTTTGTCCTCCAGAAAAATTCACTCCACCTTGTTCTATCACAGACTCATACTTATCATCCAATGATTCGATAAAGTCTTTTGCTTGAGCAATTTCAACAGCAGTTTGAATCTCTTCAAATGTTGCATCTTCTTTCCCAAATAAAAGATTATCTTTGATTGTTCCAGAAAATAATTGAGCATTTTGAGTAATGAATCCAATGATGGATCTTAATTTTCTTAATTTAATATCTTTTACTGGGATTCCATCAATGGTTAAACTACCACAACTGATATCAAACAATCTTGGTATTAAATTAACTATGGTTGATTTTCCTGACCCGGTGGATCCAATAATAGCTATGGTTTCTCCTGGTTTCGCTTCAAAACTAATATCTTCTAAGATATTTGTTTCTGCTTCGGGAAACTTAAAACAAACATCTTTAAATTCTATTCTTCCCTTAAAATCATAATCATTGTACTCATCTGTTGCTTCATCCAAAATAGTTGTTTCTATTTCTAATATTTCTTTTACTCTGTTTGCAGAAACTTGAGCTCTTGGAAACATAATAAATGTCATTGTTAACATCAAGATACTAAACATAATTTGTCCTGCATATTGAAAAATTGCTCCAATATTTGCTAGTCCTTGATAATCCGTAATTGTGCTACCTGATATCATTAAATATCCGATATACAAAATACCAACCATTGCTAGATTAAAAATCATATTGATAACTGGATTTAAAATCGCCATAATTCGACCAATCTTAAATTGTAATCCTACTAGATCTTTATTAGCATCTTCAAACCGTTCCACTTCTGTTTGTCCTTGCCCAAAAGCTCTAATAACTCGAACTCCGTTGATGCTTTCTCTTGTTACAAGAGTAAGTTGATCAATCTTCTTTTGCTGTTGTTTGAATAGAGGTAATGCAACAATAAATACAATAATAATTACTACCCCTAATATAGGAACTGATATTCCTAAAGAGCCTGTAAGTTGAACACTTTTTCTAAGTGCAAATATTAAACTACCAAAGAATATTACTGGAATTCTTAATATCATACGTGATGCCATCATAAAGAAATTCTGTATTTGAGTAATATCGTTTGTTGCTCTTGTTATTAATGTTGAAGTACCTAATTTACTGGTTTCAGCTACCGATAGTGAATTCACTTTTTTATATAAATCACTTCTCATATCACGACTCATATGTGTTCCAACATGACTAGAAACATACATTAATGCAATTGCTGCTAATGATGAAAATAATGTAACACCTAACATGAGAGCGGAATATTTTGTAATTATACTGAAATCAGATATTTGAGTAACGGTACAAGTATCTAATCCAACATCACATGAAGATACAATGTTCCATGTTCCAAGCGTAGCATCATATTGAGAGAATTCTGCTTGAATTCCTTGACCTAGTAAGCTACTCATAAAATCCGGTAGTAGTAAGATACTTAGTGAAGTCATAACAACCAAGATAGAAATAATTATAGTTTCTTTCCAATACGGTCTTAAGTATTTAAATAATATTTTCAATAGTTGTATCCTCCTCGCCGTAATATTCACCTAATAAATGATGAATTTTAATGTTTATATTTTTTAAAGTTTCTCGTTCTTCATCGGTAATAACAGTATTTACCAATTTGTCCCATTCATCAAAAATATTTCGAACTTGTTTCGCTACTTGTAGTCCCGCTTCTGTTAAGGACAATACGTAACTTCTCAAGTCATCTTGATTTTTATCTTTTATAATCAGTCCATCAGCAACCATTTTGTTAATTGCTCTTGTTGCGTGCGATTTGTGATAGAATAATCTGCTTATTAAATCATTCATCTTAATTGTATTTCCAGATTTCATTATAATTACTAAATATGGAGTTTCCGCTCTAGTAATTGGTAACTTTCTAAAATGGTCATTTAAGAACCGGTGATGATATTTTCTGTTCGCATGATCATATTCATTTTTGTGCATACTATTCCCCCTATAATTTTAGCCATAATAAGTATATTATAATTTAGTTGCGTTGTCAACTACATTTATTCCTATATTTAAAAATAGTAATAACCTTTCTGAAAATATGATTCAAAAATATAACTAGAAATGTTATAATGTTTTTAGAGGTGAAATAATGCTTAGAATCGATAGGACAACTGTAATTAATACTATAAAAAGTATGATTATAGAAACAACGAAAACTCTTGATAAAAGTGTTGAAGATAGACTTGAATTTGCTTATGATAATGAACAAAATCCTCTTGCTAAAAGTGTATTAAGCAAAATTATTGAAAATCAAGAAATCGCAAGAAAAGAAAATATCCCTTTATGTCAAGACACTGGTGTAGTGGTTTGCTTTATTGAAATAGGTAGAGATTTGGTTTTTGATTATGATTTAACCGATGCTATCAATGAAGGTGTCAGCAAAGGTTATATAGATGGGTATTTAAGAAAATCAATTGTGAAACATCCGTTAAATAGAGTGAATACATTGGATAACACTCCCGCAGTCATTCATTACGATTTTATTCCTGGGAGCCAGCTAATCATTCACTTAGCACCAAAGGGTGGAGGAAGTGAAAATATGTCTGCGCTTAAGATGTTTTCCCCAGCTGATGGTAAAGAATCAATCATTCAATTCGTTTTAGATACCATTAAGAATGCCGGTGGCAGACCATGTCCGCCAATTATTGTAGGTATTGGTATTGGTGGTAATTTTGAACATGTAGCTTATCTTGCAAAAAAGGCTATTTTTAGGCATATTGATGATGAAGCGAATGTAGAAGAGGATCGGTTATTAGAAGTTGAATTACTAGAAAAAATCAATAAATTAGATGTAGGACCAATGGGGCTCGGTGGAGACACAACTGCTTTAGCAGTGAAAGTTAATTCCGCTCCTTGTCATATTGCTTCGCTACCCGTAGCAATTAACTTGCAATGCCATAGCGCAAGAAAGAAAGAGGTGATTTTATTTGGAAAGAAATATTAAAACACCACTTAACGACGCAGTAAGATTATCCCTTGAAGTTGGCGATGATGTTCTAATATCTGGGACTATTTATACGGCAAGAGATGCAGCACACGAAAAATTGGTTGCTGCATTAAATAGTAATGAAGAGCTTCCTTTTGATTTAAAGAATCAAATTATTTACTATGTTGGACCAACTCCTGCGAAACCTAATCAAGCGATTGGTTCTTGTGGTCCAACCTCAAGTTACCGAATGGATAAGTTTAGTCCTAGTTTGATGGAAAAAGGACTAAAAACTATGATTGGTAAGGGAGAACGGTCGGAAACAATGATTCAAGAAATCAAGAAACAGCAAGGCGTATATCTGATTGCGATTGGTGGTATTGGTGCATTATTATCAAAAACCGTTCGATCGAGTGAAATAATCGCATATCCAGAATTGGGTGCTGAAGCAGTGAGAAAATTGGAAGTAGAGAACTTTCCTGCAATCGTTGCGATTGATTCAAAAGGACATTCCATATTTAAATGAAAGTAAAAGGACTCGAATATAATCGAGTCCTTTTTCTATTTAATAAGCTTTTGCGTAAAATACTAGGTGTTTTCCTTCTTTTCCACAAACTGGACAGTTTTCTCCAACAGGAGTTTGATCAAATGGCATACATCTTGAGGTTGCAGTCGTTTCGGCTTTCACCTTTTCTTCACATGCTTGATCTCCACACCACATCATCTTGATATAACCAGCTTGCTCATTAATGATTTTTTTGAATTCTTCATAGTCATTAGTAGTTTTTGTATTTTCAATAACATTTTGCAATGCATTTTGATACATTTCTTCATGAATCAATTTTAACGATTCTGGAATCAATTTTGCAACAGCATCAATACCTTCTGTAGTCTTCTCTTGATTGTATCGTTTCGCTAGTACACATTGATTGTTTTCTAAATCACGAGGTCCAATTTCTATTCTTAAAGGGATTCCCTTCATTTCCGATTCAGCAAATTTCCAACCAGGAGATTTATCTGAATCATCCGTTTTTACTCTAATTCCCAAATCTTGAAGTTCATTTTGAAGTTTTGCACAAGCTTCAAGTACTCCAGGTTTGTGATCTTGAATTGGAATTATCATTACTTGAATAGGCGCTAAATATGGAGGTAATACCAGTCCTGAATCATCTCCATGAACCATAATTACCGCACCAATAAGTCTTGTAGATACTCCCCAAGATGTTTGATGGGGGTTCTTAACGATTCCATCTTTATCTTGAAAACTAATGTTGAATGCTTTTGCAAATCCGGTCCCAAGATAATGGGTTGTTCCACTTTGCAATGCTTTTCCATCATGCATCAATGCTTCAATTGCATATGTATCTACTGCACCAGCAAATTTTTCTTTCTCAGTTTTTTTACCAACGATAAATGGAATTGCTAACAGTTCTTTCCCTAGACGATCATATAAATCTAAGATGTCTAAAGCTTCTTTTCTTGCTTCTTCTTCATCTTTATGAACTGTATGTCCCTCTTGCCATAAAAACTCGCTACCGCGCAAGAATGGTCTTGTTGTTTTTTCCCAACGAACAACGTTACACCATTGATTATATTTTTTTGGTAAATCACGATAAGACGTGATGATTTTTGAATAATGACTACAGAACAAGGTCTCTGAAGTAGGTCTGATGATCAATCGTTCAGATAACTTTTCATTTCCACCTATTGTAATAATTGCAGTTTCAGGCGCAAACCCTTCCACGTGTTCTGCTTCTTTTAAGAATAATGATTCTGGAATGACAAGCGGCATATAGACATTTTCATGACCTGTTTTTTTAAATAAGTCATCCAGATATCCTTTTATCCCCTCCCACAATGCAAATCCATAAGGTCTATAGATGATAAACCCTTTTGCATCTGAATAATCCATCAATTCTGCTTTACGGCATACATCAGTATACCATTGTGCAAAATCTTGGTCTCTGGCTGTGATTTCTTTTACTAATTTTTTTGCCATAGTATCACTCCTTCGTTTAAGTATTATAGCATAATAATTTTAAGTGTTAATAATATTTATAGTACTTTTTCAATAAAACGATATAAATCCTCTTTAGTCCCATATTTAAAGACATTACAATCTTTTAACACTTCTTCAAAGATGAGTCCAACTTCTTGTTTTAAAACAGCTTTAATATCTTCTTTATTGATATCTTTTTGTTTCAATTGTTCAATCCAGTGATTATGTTTTTTTAATTCCGGATACTCGTTTTGGTTTAAATTCTTTACTAGACATTCTTCAATTAAATCCAATTCTTCAACAAGTCGTCCTGGTAGAATAGCCAATCCCATCACCTCGATTAACCCAATATTTTCTTTTTTGATGTGAAATAATTCTTCTCTTGGATGGAACAGCCCATAGGGTTCCTTCTCAGTCGAATAGTTGTTTCTTAAGACAATGTAAAATTGATACTTTGCCCCATCCAATTTTACAATTGGTGACACGGTATTGTGATCTTCTTTTGTGTGTGCGTGAATGTTTATTTCCGGATTATCATACTTGTACCAAGCATTGAAGATATCCCCTACCATATCTAATAAGGCATTTTCATTTTCAGAACTCACTCGTATCACAGACATTGGCCAATCCAATACTTCTATTACTAATTTACGTTTTTTATATTTTCTTAACACTCGCGCTTTTTCAATTGGAAATTCATAACGTCCACCTTGAAAATGGTGATGTCCTAAAATGGATCCACCAACAATTGGTAATCCCGCATTGGACCCAATTAAATAATGAGGAAATTTGTTAATAAAATCAACGAGTTCCGCAAATGTTTTTTGATTGACGTACATTGGCGAATGATCTTTTCTAAGTACAATTATATGCTCATTAAAATATGCATATGGAGAATACTGGATACCCCAAGCATCTTTTTCATGATTAAGTGTTATCGAAATCACTCTATGATTGCTTCTAGGAGCTAAACTGGTTGCTTGATAAACTCCTACATTTTCCATACATAAAGGACATGTTGGATAGTTCCCTTTTACCATAGACTGCTTTTTAATATCTTTTGGATCTTTTTCGGGTTTTGAAAGATTTATTGTAATTTCCAACGGTCCATATTGTCCATCGTAAATGTATTTTATATTCTTTTCAATTCTCTTTGTTTTAATATAGTTGCTTGCTTCAGAAAAGTTATGAAAGAATGTTGTCGCAGTTAGTGGCCCGGTTTTATATTCCTTTTGAAACATCTTTGTTAATTCACTAGGTCTTGGTAATAAGCAATCTACTATTTTTCCTTCGAAAGCATCTCGATTAATGATTGAATTTGATTCCAAAATCTTATGCTCGAAAGCATAATTCAAAATATATTCTATTGTCTCGAAAAAATCGACTTCATAGTCAATATCTTCTTTTGAAAATATATTTAATTTTAACAAATACAACACTTGATTGACTGCGTAATATTCATCATCCATACCTAAACGGAGATGTTTCTTGGCATACTCAATTAATTCATTTATGCGTTTATTTATCATATATTACTCCTTGTAACCATTTGGATGTTTTTGATGATATCCCCAAGCTGAAGCAATGATATCTTCAATATTCCTTGTTGGTTTCCAACCTAGAATCTTTTCTGCTTTTTTATAGATTGCGACTAGTTTATCTGGGTCTCCAGGTCTTCGATTCCCTAATTTCATCGGGATAGGATGACCAGTTACTGCTCTTGCAGTTTCAACAATTTGCATATTGGAATATCCAGTTTCTGATCCCAAATTAAAGATATCGGAATCTCCACCCTCGTTTAAATATTCAATTGCTTTTATATGAGCATCTGCTAGATCAACAACATGGATATAGTCCCGGATGCAAGTTCCATCAAAAGTATTATAGTCATTACCAAAAATCGTAATGAATTCTCTTTTTTCAAGTGGAACTTGTAAAACGATAGGAATTAAATGCGTTTCCGGGTTATGATCTTCTCCTATTGAAGAATCCAAAGAAGCTCCAGCTACATTGAAATACCGTAAACTAACATATTTTATTCCATATGCTACATCAGCCCACTTTATCATTTTCTCCATGATTAGTTTGCTTTCTCCATATGGATTTGTTGGATTGGTTTCATATTCTTCGGTAATAGGCATTATATCATGTGCTCCATAAGTTGCTGCTGATGAAGAAAACACAATTTTCTTAACGTTGTATTCTGCCATGAATTCCAATAAGACTATCGTGCCATATACATTATTATCAAAGTATTTGTTTGGGTTCTCCATAGATTCACCGACTAAACTAGATGCTGCAAAATGAACACATCCATCAATATCATTGTCTTCAAAAACGCCTCTCAGAAAATCTCTATCGCGGATATCACCTTCATAAAAAGCAGCGCTTTTAGGAACCGACTGAACGTGTCCAGTTAATAAATTGTCTACAACAATAATCTTGTGTCCTAACGCAGTTGCTAATTTTACAAAATGACTTCCAATATATCCTGCTCCGCCAAGTACTAATACATTCATAGTGGCCTCCAATTTATGTTGTCTATTTCTTCAAAATCTAAGAAATAATGATGTTTTGGTTTTAAATTAAATACTAGTAATTCTCCAGTTGTTGGATGAGCAAACTCCAATTGATACGCGTATAGCCCTAAGAAAAAATCTTTATTCTTATCTGCTTCTCCATACTTTGTATCTCCAAATAAAGGATGATTGTGATGAGCGAACTGGAATCGTATTTGATGAAATCTACCGGATATCAATTCCACATCCACTAACGAGTAGGTATCATTGTTAATGAGGGTTTCACCCAAAACAGTGTATCTAAGTTTCGCTAATTTTCCCGAAGATTCGTTTGCAATAACTGCTTGTCTCATATCAGAGTCTTTTACGATATAGTCGACTAATTCCCCAGTTTTCTTGGGAAACGACTCTTTTGCAATTGCTAAATATCTTTTATTAAATTTGCGTTGTTGTATCTGTTCGGATAACCTTCTTGCTGCTTTTGATGTTTTAGCGAACACCATTATTCCTGCAACATTCAAATCTAATCGGTGAACTAACCCCAAATAGACATTACCAGGTTTATTGTATTTAGTCTTAATATAGTCTTTAAGAAGATTAACCATATCTGGCATATCCATATCACCAGCTTGTGACAGGGTACCCCTTGTTTTTAAGCATACAATTAGATGATTATCTTCATATAAAATTGATAAGTCCATTTTTGTCAACACCTTCATTATCACTAAATATTTTATCACAAAATGAAAGAAAAACTAAGCTTTTTCAGCTTAGTTTAAAATTTATGGATTCACTCTATTCGGTCCTCTATACAAGAACGTAACATCTCTGATATTATCGATATTGAATAATCTCATCAAGAAACGGGTTAACCCGAAGCCATATCCACCATGTGGTGGTACTCCATATTTGAAGAAATTGAAGTAGAAATCCAATGATTCTCTAGGCAATCCTTTGATATCTGCTTGTTTCAATAATACCTCAATACGATGCTCTCTTTGAGCTCCAGTTGTGATTTCAATTCCTTTATATAATAAGTCGAAGCTTTTTGTTAAACCAGTTTCATCTAACATATGATAGAACGGTCTAGCTTCAAATGGATAATCAATCACAAATACAAAATCAGAATTTAACTTTTTCTTTGCATACATTCCAATTAATTCTTCTTCTTTGCGATCAAAATCGTGTGGTTTTTCACCAAAATACTTATAGTTTTCTTGAATAATCTTTTTTGCTTCAGCAAATGGTATTCTTGGGAAAGCAACTTCAGGAATTTTTATTTCATGTTTGAATTCTTTGTTAAACTCTTCACCAATGGTTGATTTCAAACTATTCATTACATTAACCATAACTGCTTCTTCTAAATCCATTACATCATGATGAGAATGGATCCAACTCATTTCAGCGTCAACTGACGTGAATTCTGTTGCATGATATGCTGTATGTGAATTTTCAGCTCTGAATACTGGTCCTATTTCAAACACATTATTAAATCCAGCTGACATTGCCATTTGTTTGTAAAACTGTGGTGATTGAGCTAAAAATACTGTTTTTCCAAAGTAATCCATCTTAAATACTTCAGCTCCAGATTCTGATGCAGTACCTAATATTTTTGGTGAATGAATTTCAATGAAGTTATGATCAACCCAATATTGTCTCATAGCCATTTCAGCAATGGTTTGAGCTTTGAAAATTAAATAGTTACGACTTGTTCTTAGGTCTAAGAAACGATTGTCTAATCGTAAGTCTTGATTGGATTTATTGGTGTAATTCAAAATATCTATTGGAAGCTCATCTTCGCTTAATGATGTTATCTCAATAGATGTAGGAAGAAATTCCATACCTCTTAATTTTACATTTGGCGATGATTTCACAACCCCAAAAGTTGAGATCGTACTCTCTTTTGTTAATGTACTAACAAGATCATTCATCACTTTATTTTCTTCGTTTTTTTCAATCGTAAGTTGAAGTTTTGCAGTGGAATCTCTAATGATTAAAAATTGGACATATTGAAGGTCCCTTACTTTATCTACAAATCCAGCTACTTCAATACTTTGATCAAAATATTGTTCCAAGTCTTTTAAGTATATCTTTTCCATAATTACCTAACCCTCTAACTCTGAATATAGTCAAATTATTATAGCATATTACGACTTTGTTTTCAATTGATTAAAAATAATAACTTCTGAGCATTTTTACGTATTTTTAAATGATTTTATGTATAATATTTATAGGAGGCGATATCATGAATAAAAAACAATACCAAGTATTTCTTGATTACGTTGAAGCAGAAGATAAAGATAACGCTTTAACGTATATCATTGATTTATTGGAAAAAGGGGAATCTGTTCGAAACATCTATGAATATTTTCTCGTACCTTCTCTTTCTGAATACAGATGTCTAAAAACAGATGAAGAAATATGTATTTGGAAAGAACACACTAGAACATCGATTATAAGAACAATCTTAGAAGCTAGTTATCCTTTTCTTATCAAATCAAAAGAGAACCCTATAAGGAAAAAAGTGATTACACTTTGTCCTAAGGAAGAATATCATGAAATAGGTGCAATTATCGCGAATAACTATTTTTCATTAGTGGGTTTTGATGCATCTTATATTGGTGCGAACACACCTTCAGATGACATTCTGTCGGCAATCAGAGTATTGCAACCAGACTTTGTTGCCTTAAGTGTAACCAATTATTATAATTTGGTTATTACTAAACGATTAACGGAACGCATTCGCAATGAGTTTCCAGATGTAAAAATCATTGTCGGAGGACAAGCTTTTACGCATCCAAAATCGTTATGTCAAATCATTTACGATTACAAGTTGGATTCTTATGAAGATATTCTCGCATTTCGAAAAGAGGTGTCTGTATGAAATTAGCGTTTCAGATTGCAAAGCGATTTCTTCTTTCAGCTAAGAGACAAACCATTGTCATCATCTTAGGTATTGGGGTTGGGATATCGGTTCAAGTGTTCATTGGATCATTAATTAGTGGTTTACAAGTAAGTTTGGTAGATTCTACAATTGGTTCAAGATCACAAATAAGTATTACAATAGACGACGAGTATATCAGTAATTATCAAAATACAATCGCAACGATTGAAAGTTCATCAGACAATATCATTGTGGTATCTCCTACAGTTAGCACAAGCGGATCATTGGTTAAAGATGATTTAAGTGAAATTATCATCTTAAGAGGACTTGAATTTTCAACTGCGAAAGAAATCTATAATTTAGAAGATAAGCTTGTAGAAGGATCATTTCCAACTAGTAGCAATCAAGTTCTTCTAGGTAAAAATTTAAAAGAACTATTGAGTATCAATGTTGGTGATTCTGTAGTATATGATTCGCCAGTGTACGACAATGAAACATTTGAAGTAGTTGGTTTCTTTGATTTCAAAGTTCAAGAAATCAATAACACATGGGTATTATCTACAATTCCAACCGTTCAAAATATCTTAAGTATTACAGATCAAGTATCACAAATAGAAATGCAATTAGATAAAGTGTTTGATGCAGATCTTACAAAAGAAGAAATTGTAGCTAGTCTGAATGATACGAACTTCACAGTTTCTACATGGATAGCTGAAAATGAAGAACTATTATCAGGGCTTCAAGGGCAAAGCAGTTCATCTTTAACCATTCAAGTAGCTGTTGTAATATCAGTTGTGATTAGCATCTCAAGTGTATTGCCTGTTACAGTGCTACAAAAATCTAGACAACTAGGAATTCTAAAAGCTATGGGTGTCAAAGACAAAGATGCAAGTATGATATTCCTGTTTGAAGGATTATTACTAGGTGTGGGTGGAGCTATCGTGGGAATCCTATTAGGAATGGGACTATTGCTAGCATTTACAACCTTTGCACTAAATCCAGATGGAACGCCAGTAATTCCTTTAACGTTTGATATTGGATTCTTATTGTTGTCAGGAGGAATAGCAATCGTTGCTTCTACTCTTGCAACATTGAGTCCTGCAAGAAAATCTTCAAAATTAAGTGTGATTGAGGTGATTAGGAATGGCTGATATATTAACTTTAAAAAATATTAACAAAACCTACGGTCTAAACACTAAAAATCCTACTCAAGTATTATTTGATTTAAACCTTAGTATTGAAGAAAAATCATTTAATGCTATTATTGGGCAAAGTGGATCTGGTAAATCAACCCTTTTAAATATTATTGGTACCTTAGATAAACCAACAAGTGGTGAAGTATTATTTAATGGAAAACAATTAAATGAGTATTCAAAAGATGAATTGGCTGATTTCCGTAATCAATCGATTGGATTTATATTTCAATTCCACTATTTACTACCCGAATTTACTGCATTAGAAAATGTATTGATGCCTTATAAGATTTCTAAACAAGAAGTTACTGAGGAAATCATGCAACGAGCAAATGAACTTCTTGATATTGTTGGTTTAGATAAATTCAAAAATAATTTAGCAAACAATTTAAGCGGTGGGCAACAACAACGCGTTGCTATAGCTAGAAGTTTGATCAATCATCCGAAAATTGTTTTGGCAGATGAACCAACCGGAAATTTAGACAGCGATACAACAGAAAATGTGTATCAATTACTTCGTGAAATCAACAAAAAATTAGAAACAACATTTATTATCATTACTCATGATCGACATATTGCTGAAAAAACGGATCGAATTATTGAAGTCAAAGACGGACGAATTTACTTAGATATTATAAAATAAGATTATATGAAAAAAATAGCCGGATTCTAAACGAATCCGACTTTTTTGTTTATTCAGGTTTATGAACT
>CAZUQS010000006.1:0-17060 GCA_964622615.1 uncultured Candidatus Izemoplasmatales bacterium
TTTTCTTTAATCCGACAACCGGAATCTCAAGATTCAAAGAATCAAGAACATCTTTCGCTGCGCGAAGCTGATGAATACCACCATCCACAATAATCAAGTCTGGTTTCTCTAAGTTTTCAAGCAGCATATTTTGATACCTTCGATAAACAACTTCTTGCATCATATGATAGTCATCTGCGTTATCAACGGTTCTAATTTTATACTTACGATACTGTTTTTTATCTGGAATACCATTACTAAAAACCACCATAGCAGATACATTATCCATCCCCGCAGTGTTGGAATTATCAAATGCATCGATTCGGTGAATGGTTTTCAAGCCTAGCAACTTTTCTAACTCGCTTAACGCACCGATTGTTTTCTTTTCTATGTTTAAATAGCTACTCAAATTATTTGTTAAATGCTCCTGGGCGTTTGCCTGAGCCATTTGAATTAATTTCAATTTGCGTCCTCTTTGAGGGGTAATAATAATATCTCCTAGAACCTCTCCAAACACATCATAGTCATACCCATAAGGCAACACAATTTCATCCGGAAGAATATTTTTTTTGTAATATTCTGACAGATAACTTAAAAGAATTTCTTCTGGATCTAAGTAATATGAGAATAATTTAGATTTTGAAAATAACAATCTTCCTTGTCTCATAAATAGAATGTTAATAGAGATATAGTTGTCATAGGTGATAAAATTAATAATATCTCTATTCTTATCATCATTGAACACTACTTGTTGCCGTTCTGTGGTCCGTTCTATAGCTTCAATAAGACTCTTATATTCGTTTGCTTTTTCAAATTCAAGATGTTTGGAATGTTCTTCCATTTTTAAGTGGTAATCATCAATGTATTCTTTTGTGTTACCAGTTAAAAAACTTCGAACTTGTTTTCTCATGGTTTTATACACTTCTTGATCAATGGAATATTCACAAGGTCCTAAACACTGATTTATGGAGTAATAAAGACATGTTCTTTTTGGAACTCTAGGACATTTACGAAACGGAAAAATTACATTTAATACCTTTAATGTTTGATTTGCAGACGATGCATCTGGAAAAGGACCGAAGCAATTTTTCTTATTTTTTTTAATATTACGTGATATTTTTATTTTTGGATACAATTCATCTGTTACTTCAATATACGGATAAGAACTATCCCCAATGAATTGAATATTATATTTTGGTACATGCTTCTTGATTTGATTTATTTCTAATAGAAATGCTTCTTTTTCTGAGTTTGTAATAATATACCTAAATTCTTCTATGTCTTTAACAAGGCGGGTCGTTTTTTCATCATGAACCCCAACAAAATAAGAACTTACTCGATTCTTTAAGTTCTTTGCTTTTCCAACGTATATGATTTTACCAGCATTATCAAGCATTTGATAGGTTCCTGGTTTGTCCGGCAAGTTCCGAATTTGGTTTCTTATTTTTTCATTCATACTATACAAATTATATCAAAACACCGGAATACATGCAATGAAAAAGAAAAAACTTCTAAATTAGAAGTTTTTACTTTATTGATTTGATTAGATCGTCTATTCTTTTGCCTTTTTCGTAGGATTCGTCGAGTTTAAATATTAATTCCGGTACTTTTCTCATTTTTACTCTGTGCGCAATTTGATTTTTAATATACCCATTTGCTCTATTTAAAGCATCTTGAGAATTTTTTAAATCATCTTCGCTTCCTAACACAGAATAAAACACGTACATATAGGATAGTTCATTGGTAATCTTAACTCCCGTTACCGTTAAAAATCCTAATCCATCTTTTACGTCGTTTCTGATGATATCAGTTACGACTTTTTGAACCGTTGATTCTAAGTGTCTTACATTCGCCATGATTACACCTCTTTCATTGTTGATATTTCGATTATGTCTCCTATTTTAA
Organism: uncultured Candidatus Izemoplasmatales bacterium; assembly: GCA_964622615.1. Lineage (GTDB taxonomy): Bacteria > Bacillota_I > Bacilli_A > Izemoplasmatales > Hujiaoplasmataceae > 4572-104. The sequence goes on from CAZUQS010000006.1 coordinate 1,885, forward strand.
TATCATTAAAGTTTTCTAGTGTGATACCACATTCAAATCCTTGTCTAACTTCCTTCACATCGTCTTTGAATCTCTTCAATGTAGATATTTTGCCCTCAAACACGATTATTCCGTTTCTAACAAGTTTTATCATAGAAGTTCGTTGTACTACACCACTTGTAACCATACAACCAGCAATAGTACCTATACGGCTTACGTTGTAGGTTTCTCTTACTTCAACTTCGCCAATAATTTTTTGTTCAAATACAGGATCCAACATGCCTTTCATTGCAGCTTCAATATCATCTAAAGCTTCATAAATTACTCTATATGTCCTGATTTCAATTCCCTTTTCACTTGCCAAGTCTCTAACAGAAGCTGGTGTACCAACACCAAATCCAATAATAATTGCTCGGGAAGCTTCTGCTAATAGAACATCTGTGTCTGTGATTGCTCCAACACCAGTTCTTACAATATCAATAATAGCACCTTCCACTTCGATTTTAGCTATTGATCCTTTAAACGCTTCAATCGATCCTTGAACATCTGCTTTAATAATCAGTTGTAATTCTTTCATGTTGCCTTCTTGTTTCTTAAAGAATTCCTCTAATGTTAATGGTACTTTATCTTGATGTTTTTCATCAAAATCACGATTTGCTCTTTCTTCTGCTAAATCTCTAACAACTCTTTCGTCATCAAAAACTCTAAACGAATCTCCAGCTAGTGGAATATCATTTAATCCAATGATTTCTACCGCCGAACCAGGTGCAGCTTCCATAATTTGATTTCCTAAATCATCCGACATTCTTCTTACTTTACCGTAAGTAGAACCTACTACGAATAAATCAGATTCTTTTAACGTTCCATTATTCACTAAAATCGTTGCTACTGGACCGCGTCCTTTATCTAATTTCGCTTCAATAACAGTTCCATCTGCTCTTCTTTTTGGATTCGCCTTTAACTCTAACATCTCAGCAACCAATTGAATCGTATCTAGAAGTTCATTTACACCCGTACCTTGTAATGCTGAAATATTACAGAACGGTGTTTCTCCGCCCCAATCATCCGGCAACAAGTCTAAATCTGCTAATTCTTGTTTTACTCTATCTGGATTCGCTCCAACTTTATCCATTTTATTTACAGCTACAATAATCGAGCATTTTGAAGCTCTTGCATGATCGATTGCTTCTCTTGTTTGTGGCATTACACCATCATCAGCAGCAACAACCAATACAACGATATCTGTGATTCTTGCTCCTCTTGCTCTCATTTCTGTAAATGCTGCATGTCCAGGTGTATCAATAAATGTAATTGCTTTTCCGTTTCTTTGAACTTGATAAGCCCCAATGTGCTGTGTAATTCCTCCAGCTTCACTAGCAACTACTCTTGTATTTCTTATATTATCTAATAGTGTTGTTTTACCATGATCAACATGTCCCATAATCGTAACAACTGCTGGTCTTTCCACTAAATCTTTTGGATCGTCTTCAATAAGAATTTCTTCGAAACGTGATAAGTCAGTGATCACTTCATCTTTGATTTCACAACCGTATTCCATTGTCAATAGTTCTGCATTTTCACGGCCGATTTCTTGAGTTTGTGATGCCATAACTCTCATGAACATAAGTTTCTTTATAATTTCCGCTATCGGTTTTCTAATTTCCGCTGCAAAATCCGCAACGGTCATTCCTTTGCGATAAATAACCAATTTATTAATTGGTTCTGGTTTTTTCGGTTTTATAACCTTTTTTACTTGTGGCGTTTTATTATTGCTCACTTTGTTTCCTTGATTGGGTTTTTGCTTCTTTTTACTTCTAGGTATATATTTTGCCATCAAACCACCTCTTTCTATCTCTCTAATTGCTAGTAAACATTCTAGAAAAGTTCTTATTTGTAATTGCAATTACTTTTCTGTTTTCTGTACCAATTGCTGTATTTAATTCTGTAGTATTGAATTCGTTTATAACCAACACTCCATAAAATTTTGATTTATCAGTAATTCTTTTTGTTGTGTTTTTACCGGCATCACTTGCTAAGAAAACAAGAGAGGCTTTTTTTGTTTTTATCTTTGCTAGAACGAGTTCTTCACCAGAAACTAATTTATTCGCTTTCTTGCATAGACCTAAATTTTGTAATACATTCTCTTTATTCATTTTGCAAACTTTCTAGTAGCTCATCAAAGATAGAATCTGGAATTTCAGTCTCTAATTGACGACTTAAAACTCCTGTCTTTTTCGCTTTTTCAATAACAGTTTTGGATTTCGATACATATGCACCTCTACCATTTGCTTTCCCTGTTTTATCAAAGATAACGATTCCTTCTGGTGATTTCACTACTCTATACAATGACTTTTTTTCTAATCTTTCGTTTGTTACAACGCATTTTCTCATTGGAATTTTTTTGGTTTTCATATTAACCATCTATTTCTATTCCTTGAATGTTTGCATCTGTTTCAGATTTTATATCGATTTTCCAACCACAAGATTGTACTGCAAGCCTTGCGTTTTGTCCTTTTTTACCAATTGCAAGCGACAATTGATCGTCTGGAACAACAACCATAGCTGATTTATCCATCGCATCGATTTTCACATAAACAGTTCTTGCTGGTTGCAAGGAATTGGATACCAATTCGTGTGGATCATCACTATACTTGTATATATCGATTTTTTCACCATTAAGGTTATCAATTACATCTCTAATCCTTGAACCACCCTTGCCTAAACAAGCTCCTACTGGATCTACTTCAGGGTTATTGCTCGATACGCATACTTTACAACGATCTCCAGCATCTCTAGCAATACCTTTAATTTCAATGACACCAGTTTGCAATTCAGGAATAGCATTTTCCATAAGTCTCTTAACAAGGTTTCTATCTGTTCTAGAAACATATACTTTTGGACCTTTTGTTGTTTCTTCTACTTTAGTGATGTACACTCGGATTTGATTACCCATAAATACATCTTCTGGTAATAAATCTTTTGAAGGAATTGACGTTTCTGTATCATGACCAAGATTTAAGGTTACAAAGTCATCATTAATACGAACCACTTCCGCGATAATCATTTCTCCAGTTTTTTCTGTGAACAATTCGAAGTTTCTCTCTCTTTCAAGTTGTTTTAATCCTTGAGTTAAGATTTGTTTTGCACTAGAAGCAGCTAATCTGCCAAAGTTCTTAGGAGTAATCTTTTGTTCAATAACATCCCCAACTCTAGCTGATTTCTTAATCTCCTTAGCATCTCCTAAAAGAATTTGTGTTCCTTCTTCAGCATCTGGGCTTATTTCAGCTACTACTAAAGATCTTGCTACTATCAGGATTTCTGCTTTTTCTTCATTGAAAACAACTTCAGCATTTGTTTTTCCATCATAAGCTTTCTTATAAGCATTGATGAGACCTCTACCAAATATATCTAATACTTTTTGTTTTTCAATTTGTCTTTCTTCGGCTAATACTTCTAATGCCTTGAAAAAATCTTTACTAATCATATTGTTCTCCTAAAATTTAATCGCTAATCTTATTAGATTAACATCTTCATAATTTATTTTTATAGTTTTGTTGTTTACTTGTAATGTGATTTCTGTATCATTGAATTCCTTTAACGTTCCTTGAATCTTTTCTTCATCCGTTTCAATATGCACAAATTTACCAAGTGATTTTCGGATTGACGAGAGTGTTCTTAATTCTTTTTCAACTCCCGCGGAAGACACTTCTAAAAAGTATTCTTCTACAATTGGATCCAGTTTATCAATAAATGGATTCACTGCTTTCGTAACTTCAACAACATTATCAATGGTAATACCGTCATCGTGATCGATATATATTGTAAGAATACCACTCTTCTTTTTTTTCTTAAATTCGACGTCATACAATTGATAACCTAGTGTTTCGATGAATGTTTTCAATTCTTCTTTTAAATTTTTTAAATCCATTGTTCAAACTCCTTTGCATTAAAAAGAGAGGGGATGACCCTCTCGCTAAATACTTTATGCATAGATATTATAGCATATGTACTCAACGAACTCAAGAAAAACTATTCTTTATTCTTAGTTTTTACATTGATTACAATATCTTGATATTGAACATGTTTTTTAAACCACGCAATCGCGTAAGGACACTTTGCAATAATCTTTAGATTATTCTCATTAATATAGTTGTATGCAAGCAACATCAGGTCAGATGCAATACCTTGCCCTCTTAGACTTTCATCCACATAAACATGGTCTATATTCACTCTAGTTTCATCTCTACTAGGGAACGTAACTTCCGCCAATAACAAACTATCTTTTGTTTTTGCATAAATTTTGTTTTCTTCATAAATATAATTCATCACTTAATATTCTCCTTGCACGCTTCATACATCAAAATTCCACCAGCAATACCAACATTTAGAGACTCTGTTGATAGCATTGGAATATGAATATTTGTATGAACTAAATCCCTAATACTCGCCCTCACTCCATTGCCTTCATTACCCAAAATAATCGCTATTTTTGAATGATCAAATGAAGCAGTTCGTATATCTAATCCTGTTAATACATCCGTCCCATAAATGTGATATTCGACATGGTTTTGAATGAACTCTTTGATGTTGCCTTCCATCAAATTTACATAAAATACTGCACCTTGAGAGCTTCGGATAACTTTTTCATTGAAGTAGTCCACTGATGATTCAGAGATGATTGTTTCAAATCCAAATGCGGCAGCGGTTCGTATTAAAGTACCCATATTTCCTGGGTCTTGAACACCATCTAATAACAATATCTTATTTGATAAACTATCATAACTTGGTCGATTACAGATCGCAACAATTTCATAATCATTATTTAGCTTCGATAGCTTACTCATAACCGGTATTGTTACCAAGTAATTTTCAATATCAGCAAACGTCTCTTCCTGAGTGGTAAAAATAATCGATACCATGTTGGATTTGATTGCTTCCTCTACCAAATGTTTTCCTTCTACTAAAAACTGATTGAATTGATTGCGATACTTTTTTTGTTTCAACTTTATCGCATATTTAATTTTTGAGTTACTCAAGGATTCTATCATATTATCACCACTTTATTATATCATATATATTTATAAAGAATAATTCATTTGATTCTACAAAATACATAATAATTATAACATATTTAGTATATTAAATAGCAAAAAAAAGGAGCTATATTTTCTATAGCTCCGATTTATTATTAAATATAATTAAACTGGTATTCCATCTGTGATCATTGTATCTAAGAATAATTGTAATGCATCAACTGCATCCTTTAACTCTTGCAATACTAATACATCAGCCGGTTGAATATCTCCAGCATCTACTAGAGCAACCAATGCTGCTTGATCTAATACATCCTCTACTAATGCTAGGAATTCCAACATTGCAGCTTCTGCAGTATCTGGATTTGTATTCCCTTGAAGTAGTGAGAAGTCATATACAAATTTGAGTACATTATTTGTAAGTGCTGTATAATTCAATGAATCATCACTAAATAATGTATCAACAATACTACCAATCGCAATAATCATTAGTTGACCATCTAATTCTGGATTTCCAGTAGGAGGCATCATAATTGTCATTAATTCTGCCCATACTGCAGCAGTTTTAGCTTCATCCATCGTTAATAAGAAATCGCCTAAATATCCCGGCACATCGAAGAATCCTTCAAAATAGGTATCAATAACACCTTGAATTAATGGTGCTGCAATAGCGGCATCAACAGGATCCATTGTATTGTCTAAAGCATATGGAATAATGGTGTCTACTAATAAATTCAATACTGCAATATCAGCAGCATCTAATGTGCTAAACAATCCATTCATCAATCCGCCTAAATTTATTAATTCTGCAGAAATTTGCGCAGGATTTAAATTCATGAAATTACCTTCTGGTAATATCATTAAGATGGCCTCAATTGATATCATGTTTGGATTGGTAATATTAGCAGCGATTTCATCTAATAGAATAACCATGCTAGCTTCTGCTAAAGAAATATTACCTGTATCACCCAAGAAATCATGCATTGCTGCATATACCCAAGCGCTATCTTCCATACGTTCAATTTCATCTTGTAATTGGTAAATCATATCTTGGTACTGAACAATCTGTTGCATATCATTATATAACTCATATCTATTTGCAACATAATTCGAGAAATACTCGCTAACATCTGTCAAATATGGATCTGACCAGTTCGAGAAGAAATCACCTTGTACGATATCAAAAACTTGCATATTATTTAAGTAATTAGTGTATGTATTAATCAAATCCCTGTACATCCAATACTCATTTTCTGGTAAATTATTTAACATTTCATCTATTTGTGAGTAATCTCCATTTTCTGCAAGACCTTTTAAATTTTGGAATAAATAATAATCGAAATTGTCATGCCAACTGTAGTTTTCATACGAATAGTTGTAATGTGCGTATGCACTTTGCCATTCAACATAAGCGTACCAATAATTATACATAGCATCTCGTAGCAGTGGATCTGCAATTTGTCCGATTAGATCTAAAACGCTTTGATTGACCATATCATAATCTGATTGTACATTTTGCAATGATATTTCATATCCAGCTAATTGAGCTTCCAAATCGGTAGTATCAGACATATCAAGTAAGTTAGGATATACAAACATCATAATTCCATTCATTACATATTCTGCAATCGCTTCATTGTCTAATCCTAGCGAAAGTAACCCGTTGTATATATTAGCAATATCAGTAATTGATTTTACATCACGTAAGTTCATGAATTGAGACCCTATTCCTAATAATAAGTAATAAGTATCTTCTTCTAACATATTGAATACCAATGTTAAATCAACAATTCTATCCTCAACACTTGACGGGTCTACATCATCGAATATGTTATATACTAGGTTTACAAAATCATCATGTGAATATCCGAATCCTACAAAATCATAGATTCCTTCTGGATTATCGAATAACATTCCTAAATACATTACGGCTTGTTGCAAATCATATAGATCTGCAAAATCTGCAGGATCTAGAGCCATAGCATCAAGCAAAGCTGCATCATCAATTGCTGTAAATAAGTCATCTAAGTAAGTTCCCCAAGCGTCTTTTAATGTTACTAAATCAGCAGGGTCGTAGTCGAATTCATAATTAATGTCCATGTATACTTCAAGATACATATCAACAATAGAGTTTACATCTACTATGGCTGTATCTAATACAGAATTAATCATTTGAGTTCCAAGTACTATTTGTTGATATATATTATATTCGCCTCTACTAATAGCCATAGCATAATCCATAACCATTTGAACTTTTTCAAGAGTTAATCCGTCTAAGAAGTCGGTTAATTCTGTTAACGTTAAATCAGCGAAATTTATATATTTTAATACTATATCATTCATCATCGTTACCATAGCAGCTGCATCTACTGGATCCATATCCATCGTAGCTACATATCCTGTAATGAATGTTGTTATTAGTGCTTCAATTTGAGCAGTTTCTACTGTTGTTAATGTTCCGCCTCTTAATTTCAGCAGCATTGACATATCTTGAGTAAAATCGAAAATATCACTCGCTGAGAATGGCATTACAAATTCTTGAGGTTCCTCAGGTTCCATACTCAGATTAAATCTTGGTTCAAATGATTGTTGCATCATTTCAATCAACATAGGAATCATTTCGAATGAATCTGCAGGCATTGTACCAACCATGTTTTGCATTTCATCAAGTAAAATATTCATTACTACTTGCATTGCAGCATTATTTACTGGATCACCCAAGAACTCTTGCATGAATAATGGCATTTGAGTACCTTGCATCATTTCATCCAATAAATATGCTTGTTCTTCTGTCCAGTAATTTACTTCCCAAACAGCATCTAAATAGTATTGTTGGTACATATAGTATGTACTGCCTTGATCATCAACCATCGACCGGAATGTAGATGTTGAAGGATCAATAGCTAATGCATCATTACCATCTAATACATTAAACATTGTTGTCATATAATCTGCATGAATGAGAACTAACTCATCAATCAGCACTTGAACGTCCGGACTTGCAGCGTCATATATTGCATTAAATGTTGCAAGAGCTGCAATATATTGTGGTTCCGTATCACCGTAATTAAACATTGTTGTCATAGCTGCATCTAAGTCTATCATATCAGATGATAATACAAAATCTTCTAAATGATAATATGCACCCCAGTAAGCATTCACTAATTCATTATAAACTTTCGAATCAGCCCAGTAACTTACAGCAGTAGGTTGTAACCCAAATGGTAATAATAGGATTTCAGCTGCAATTGCAGCATCAATAGCATCCATCAAGTCTTGATATGTCACCATTTCATCTTCAGCATCTGCGATATTATCTAAAATATTTTGTAAGTCTTGTTGATACCAGTCTCCACCCAATGCGTCCTCAGCCATTTGATATTCCATTAATTTCATGAAATATCCAACTAGTTGTTCTTGAGTAAATCCAAATGATTCTAGTCCAAGCATCCAATATTGCAATCCTGCAAAATCTTTCACTTTAATGATTCCAGTAACATATTGGAAAATTGATTGTGTAATAAAGAATGCTTGTTCTTGTGTAGGAACTCCCAATATATCTAAGTATTTTGCAATTGCAGATTCCATATCGTATTCATTCAATACATCACTTAAGAATTCAGGAAGATACCAATCTTGATATACTACTAATGGATCTGTTACATGTTCCATCCCTTGATCCATGAAAGCACCGATTGCCTCTAATCTTGCCATTAATTCATATACTGCCTCAACATCGGCAGGACTCATAAATGTAGGATTAAAATCTTTAATTTCTGCTACTAAGTCTAATGTTTCTGTTATAAATAGACTAACTGCAGCTGTCGTTGTAGCAACCTCTACAGGATCTGGATTTAATTCTGTTGTTACATCAAAATAAATTTCCGTCATCATTTCAAACCAAGTTGGGATTGAAAGACTATCATCACCAATTAATTTATCAGCAATTTGTGATAATTTAATTGCTAAATCAATTGGAGTAAGCTCCTTAAAGAAATCCATGTTTGTAAGTCTCAATACAGCTTCTGCCTTGTTTTCATCAAATGCAGTAAAGAAATTACTTAAATCTCCTAGAGCAAAATCAAAGTATCCAAAATATGTATCTATCTTGAGACCAATTACAACTAGGAAAGCCGCTTCTTCTATAGGGTCCATTCCTTCTGCTGTGAACTTGTCATCTAAGAATCCTAGAGCAACTGTTTTAATATTTGCATAGTCGGTAGGATCTAGTGAAAGTTGAACAGCTTCCATAATATTTGCTAATTTACCCATGACCATTGTGATGTTTTCAGGGGTAATAAATTCAGCGAACGGTCCAAAAGGACTGTATGGTTCTGGATCACTCATTTGTAATCGCTCATCAAATTCAGGATTCATAAACATGGATTGAATTATTGACATAGCGAAATCAAACATCTCATCATCAACAGTCATCATAACTGCTTCTAATGTACCATAAGCAGTATTCATTAATGCCATTACATCTGCTTGATTATCCGTTAAATAATCCACAATAACTTGTTGACTAGCTAATTCGTCTTCTAACTCTTCAAGTCGTCTTGTGTTATATGATAAAATCCAATTTGGATGAACAAGATCATTTATGTAATCAACATATCCATCTACATAATTGTTAAATTCATCTTGATATCCCCACATCCAATTGTCGAGCACATCGATAATATAGTCATTATTACTATCCAAAGTAGATAGTACGCTCCAATCTTCATTGTCAATATTGTATTGAGTTAAATTCATAGCTTCTAAATCGTCTAAATATGGTTCATATCGTTGTTGTTCTTCTAAAGATAAGCTATTCCATGTAGTATCAAATGAATCCTGGTACTCTTGTCTTGATACTTCATTAATTTCCCAATGTGTGTAGAAGAATATTTGATCAAGATCATATTCTAAATCATAATATGTCCAAATATCCCACTCATCATCAAACTCGTGCTCATTTATACTTGAAAAGTAATCATCTTGCAGATGGAATAACATTACATGTCCATTCCAATAATCTTGACATACTGCTGGATATGAAGTACTGATACAATAATCAGCAACTTGTTGTTGTAATTGAGCTATCATAGCTTCCATATCTGATATCTCTTGAGTTGCAGCGTCAATAGCGTTTTGAGCTTCAAGCATTCTTTCAGCATAACGATCTAAATCATTTGTCATACCTACTAACATAGCTCCCGAGAACATTGATACTAATCGTTGTTGAGGGAATCCATTGGTGGCTAAACCAAGATACCAAGCTTGGAATTCAGTTGCAGAACTCATAAATTGTAATTGCATCATCATTTGTTGTACAACCAACAATTCATCATATAAATCTTCTTCTGTAGCAGAACCAAATAGAACAAGTAATTCAATAATTTGTTCTTCTACATCATAAGGATTAAATAATTCATCTACTATTTGAACAAGTTGTCCGTGATTAAACGCTAATAAAGATGTTCTAAAGTAAACAGCTGTTGCTTCCATATTCATATGAACATTATTGATTGAGTTATCCCAACCAATGAATGAATATGAATATTCCGCATCATCCAAACGAGTTGGATCTGCCGGAGGTGCTGCAGGCGTACCAAAATTAACCATTTGTTGGTCTAATTCTGTTCCGTCCCAATCATAGAATGTTACTGTGTATTGATTTAGTATCCCAGAAAAAGTAGGACGAATTTCTAAATCGCTAGAAACATTTGTGATTGCATTATCCCAACCTGCAAATGCATAAGTGTATTGTGCATCTGTAGCCTTCATAGGTGGCATAGGAGGGAATGCGTCTTCTCCAATTAAAACTGTTTGAACATTTATTACATTATCATCCGCATCAAAGAATGTAACATTAAATGTTGTATTAAACGGTACAGCTACATAAACCGCTGTTACCATTAAATCACTAGTGATATATCCAAATCCTACATCCCAACCATCAAATGAATAAGCACTTGTACCGTCTTCTGGTTTGTAAGGGTTGTCAGGTGCGATTGCTGCTGATCCTTCTTCTATTTCTTGTATAGAAAGAACAGTTACACCATCACTATCATAAAATGTTACTGTGTATGTAACAATAACCACTTCTGTTGTCGTTACTGTAGTCGTCGCTGCTGTTGTAGTGGTTTGAGTTGTAGTTTGTGTTGTAGCTGCAGTTGTTGCTTGCGTCGTTGTCTGCGTTGTAGCTGCAGTTGTTGCTTGCGTCGTTGTCTGCGTTGTAGCCGCAGTTGTTGCTTGCGTCGTTGTCGCAGTTGTCACCGCTGTAATTACAGCTGTTGTTGTAGCTGTTGTTACAGCTGTTGTTGCCGCAGTAGTCGCCACCGTAGTTGCGGCTGTAGTTGCAGCTGTTGTTACGGCTGTTGTTGCTACCGTTGTAGGTATTGTTGTTGCTCCACCAAACAAATCACAGCCTGTCAGAACAAATGTTGTGAACAATATCATCAATATAGAAATCAATTTTCGTTTCAATTTCTTCACTCTCCTTTTTCTTTTTTTATAGAATATAATATTAAAATACCATATTTAACACTAAAAATCTATATGTCAACATGAAATAGCTTGTACTTTTATATATTATATATAAAAAAAACAGTCACATTAGAAAATGACTGTTTTGTCTTGTTTAATATTGTTATATATTTTGTATTAATCTACAACTTGAGCATCTGTACCTATCATCATAGGGTAACCCCAAATTGAGTAATACGCAGTATTTAATTCTTGTGAATTTACAACTGTAAATTTATTGTCCATATTAAACTTTTTAATACTTGAGAAACTAACTGTATAGATATAATTATCAATCATTACAGCACGTTCAATCGAATCGTAATATGGATAATTCCCTCCATCATCTTGAACCATATGAGTCAATTTTGAAACAAGCTCTAAATCTCCGTTATGGAACACTTTAAATACATATAAACTTTGTGAATATCCCCAATAATCTTCGAAGTATTCATATACAGGAATTGCTACATAAGTAAAATCTGCATCGATTGGTGTAAAGTGTACAAATGATTTGTGATCCCACATTACATTCGTATATGAGTATTGTCCTTCAACCAAATATGTTTCAAGATTTAAAGGTGTATCTCCTGTTGTATCATAAAGAGCTACTTTTACGCCAGTAAACCTAGTCCAACCATCTTCCGTAATGGCACTTCTACCAGTTCCTAGCAACAAATTGTCATTGATGATATGAAGATAATCACTTACACCTTCTTCATACAATTCGCCAACAATAACAGGCACTTGTGGGTCAGATAAATCTAATTTATACAAAGGATCTGTTTGAACAAATGTTACTACATATGCGAGTTCTTCATTAAAACGAACAGAATAAATTCTTTCTCCTGGTTTTCCTAAACCACTTAACATAGAAACTTGTTCCATTTCGTCATCTGTTGTAGCATCTAACAGGAACATATAGTTATCGATGCTCCAATCTTCTTCGTTATAAGAATACCCGGTTGTTGCTATACGGAATACACCATCATATTCATCCATTGAAAATTGATTTAACGGACTTCCACTCACTGTGCCGATTGCTTTGTAAACTAATTCCTTATCTTCAATTTCAAATCGAACAACATATGTAAAATAATCATATCTAAGCGTTTCTTCATTATATGTCCATTTATTAATGATAGTATATAGATTATTTTGACTCATATATATTTGGTAAGTACTACCCAAATATGCTTTAACATTTACCGCTTCATCACCTGCGACATCAAATGAAACAAGCATTAAATATCCATAAGATTGGCCATCATTCGGTAAAAAGAATATTCTGTTTGCTGGTAAATTAACTAAATCATCAGATACAGCTGAATCCATGTATCTAGGAATGTATAAATCTTCACTATAACCATATTGAATCATGTAGTTGTCAAGAATCATATATAGAGTTCCATCGATCATTCTAGTATCCGATAAATATGCTGATTCAAAATACAATTCTCTTGCTACGGTAACATCTAATGAGTCTTCCACATCCAACACTACTACTTTGGTACCATATGAATAATTATAATCATAACAATCATAGTAATAATACTCATCAGATGATGACCCATCTTCTCTTATGATTGTTTCTGTAGCGTCATCTCCAACAACTGTTGTAGTTTCGTAGTCATCAGGATCATAAGATCCAGATGTTATAGTAACGCAGTCATCTTTTTCAATAATTTCGTAGCTGTAAATATAAGAAGTTAATACGATATTACCTTCATATAAATACATATTGTCCAAATAACCATATGTGTAATAACTTGTATTGTCTTCCATAAATTCATATTCGTAATCAACATTTAATGTCTCCGAGTCCACAATAAAAAACTTATTTCCAGAAACAATATAAATTTTGTACCCATCTGTTAAAATACGATCAGATTCTTGAACACCATCCACTTGATCATTAGATTTCGAAAAATCTCTCTCTGCATCTTCTGCTCCACCCGCTTGAGGTGCGCCTAATGCAGCATCAGTTAAAGAAGCAGCTGTTGTTAAAACTTCATTCGAATAGTAATAATCACCACTACTATTATAAACAGTGGATAAGTATTCCTTTAAATCATCATACGATCGAAAAGAACCAACATTATCTCCTGTTGGTGCTTCATAATTTAAATCATTACATGCAAGAATTGATAAACTTAAAAACGAAAATAATACTAAGGTTAAAAATCGTTTCATCTCTTTCATAAATATGCCTCCTTTTTGCTTTTCATAAGTATAAACAAATCAAGTAAGGTTTTTATTGGAAGAAAATCAAAATATTATTCCGTCAATTTTAAGAACAACTCAATATCTTCTTTCAAAAGTTCTAAAGAACTAACCCAAAATGCTTTTTTAGTAACATCAATTCCAGCTATCATTGCAGCATCTTCGACCATCATTTGACCAGTTGAAGATAGTAACTTATTGTATAGTTGTACAAAACCATTTTTATCTTCTAAATACTTAGCATATAATCCTTTTGCAAATAATAGTCCAAAGGTATAAGGAAAATTGTAATAGCTTAATCTACCTGAATAATAATGTGATTTACATACCCACATATATGGATGCAAGTAATTAGGATCAAGCCCATCACCATAAGTCTCTTTTTGAGCTTTTAACATAAGGTCTTTTAATTCATTCTCATCAAAAACAGTTTCCAGTCTTCCATCAAACACAGCTTTTTCGAATAAGAATCTAGACATGATGTCTACTACCACTTGTGTATAATCTTGAATCGAAGATTCCAAAAGAAAAATACGTTCGTCATCACTCTTAGCGTCTTTTAAAGCAGCTTTATTAACAATGGTTTCACAGAATGTTGATGCTGTTTCAGCAACAGGCATTGTGTATTCGCTATTAAGTGGAGACACCTTAAATACTTGCTCCCCATGGAACGCGTGTCCCAGTTCATGAGACAATGTAATCATATCTCCAAAAGCACCAGTAAAATTACTTAAAATTCTACTCTCCTTAATTGGATTCAAGTTCGCACAGAATGCACCGCCAACTTTTCCTTTTTTAGGTATATAATCAATCCAGTTATTTTCAAAAGCTTTCTTAGCCATTAAATATAACTCATCGCTAAATGTTTTAAAATTCTTCATAATATATTCATTCGCTTCTGGAATTGTAAATGTCGTATTTGTATTTCCAATCGGAGCAAATAAATCATAAAAAGGTAATCCGCTCTTATGTCCTAACAATTTTGCTTTTCTTTTTAAATAGGATCGAAACATTGGCATGTATTCTAAACAAGCTTCTTGCATAGCGTCCAAAGTTTCTTTTCTCATTCTACTATTTGATAGAGCTTGAGCAAGCGGAGAATCATATCCTCGTTCCTTTGAAATAGTATTCACTTCGCCTTTGATTGAATTCAATGAAAAAGCAATTGATTTTTCGATTTGTTTATACGCAGCTAACTCCGCTTCATATGCAGCTTTTCGAACTTTTGCATTATCACTACTTGCTAGGTTTCTTATTTCCGATAAGGTAATGTTCTTACCATCGTAATCAACCGCTAATGTAGATGTTAATAGTGATTGTAATCTAGACCATGACCCCGAACCATTTTGTCTTAGCTTCGCTAGCAAACTTTCGGTTTTATCATCTAATAGATGGCTAGCATGTTCTATAATTTCCTTGATAACGAAT
>CAZUQS010000007.1:0-16997 GCA_964622615.1 uncultured Candidatus Izemoplasmatales bacterium
AAGCAGCACCTTAGGCAATTAACAATGGCATTGCAAATCCTAAATCCAAAACTTTCGGAGCATAATCAGATAATTTTGTAGTTACCGCATTATATCCAACAAACCATAAAAATACAGATGCTAAGATTAAGATTAATGCTGTCCGTTTGCTTTTAGCTAATTCTGCAACAGTTTCATGCAATTCTTCCGCTTCTGCTTCTTCCGTAAGTCCTAGTTTCAAATCCAAATCTTCTCGTTCTTTTACTAACTTGGTTTCCTTAACCTTCCACAAGAAGAATCCAAGTAATCCAAGCATTAATACTCCAATTATAATGAATGCTGGCGCATAATTTACGTAAGATAAATTATCTAGAGCAAGTATTTTTAATACAATGATTGCTAAAATACCCCCAAACGTTCCCATCAGGTTAATGACAGCATTTCCTTTTGATCGTAGTGGTTTAATCGTTACATCTGGCATCAAAGCAACTGCAGGCGATCTAAATGTTGCCATTGCAAGAAGTGCGACTAATAAGTTCACAACAAATACAACAAAAATGACTGGAGATTGACTCGTTTGTATCCATGCTCTTTGATTCAGATGGTCATAATACAATTCTTTTAATTGGTCTTCCTCTGCTTGAGTTATATCACTATCAAGTAGATATTGATCCATATCATCAATCACTTCAGTTTTTACTTTATTAAATCTAGCTTGATCAATAACTTCCTCGTTTAATAAAATAGTCCATTCATCAGAAATAACTGTCTGCATGGTAAACCATTCAGTTTGAGTAATGTCATCGTCTGTAACCAGTACGTAATCACTTGTTACGCTTGTTTCTGTACGTAATTTTGCAGTTTGTATGTTATCACTTATAGAAAGTCCCATAAACGCAAATGCGGCAACGATTGTACCAACAATGATGTAAGGAGTTCTTTTTCCTTTTTTAGATTTTTTCTTATCAGATAGAGTTCCGAATAATGGTATCAAAAACAAAGCTAACACATTATCCAAAGCCATGATAACTCCTGACAATGTTTGATTCATACCAAACTTATCAATTAGTATTTTTGTAATGACCGAATCATATGTTTGCCAAAATAGTGTAATGAGAAAAAAAGCTAAACCAACATAAAACGTTTTTTTGTAATCCAGTTTCATAATTCACCTCTTCAATTTATCTTATTTAACATTATATCATAAAATTTTTAATGAAAAATAAAAAATAAAAAAAGCGTTCAAAATGAACGCTAATTAGGTCTTATTTTACTTGCAAGATATCGAATTGCTAACTCATTATATTTATTAACGTCAAATTTAACTACTGTTTTATCGGTCGCTCCAGAATTAATAAGCAAATACAATGTTTTACTCCTAGTAAACATCATCAACAAACCAATGAGTGTTAAAATTCCAGCTGCAGCATATTTACTGTAAGGTAGGAATGGAATAGAAGCTGGCACGGGAATCATACCCATGTATAATGCGTAAGCCAAGCCTAACGAAGCAACAAACACAACAAATCCAATCAATCGGACCCAAATATTGTTTTTAATGGTTTCAATATAATATTCTAAGCGGTGAATGGAATTCAAGTCGATTTCATTCATTCTTTTTTGTTTTGTTTTTCTTCCTCTTGATAAAGCTAATCCACGCGAATAAATAATAAGTCTTTTAGTGGTTAATAGAATCTGGCAAGAATATCCCTTGGCATTTAACTTTCTAAAATCTTTATATATTTTTTCTCTACTATCTAATTTTATATTCTTCAAAATATTATTTTTCATATAATATCCGCCTCATCTCTAAACTTCATTTTACCTTAATTTCTGTATATTTTCAATATCTAAAAAGAAAATTTAATATTTATTTATTTAAGTTTTGTACGAACAACTTTTGTTAATTCACCAAACAACATTGGAACGAATCCAAGTGATACAGCAATTAGTAATTCCGCAACAGTCAAAGCTTCAATCTTAAATACACCAGCAAACAGAGGAACATAAACTAATAAGGCTAATAAGCCCACTGATAGAAAAACTGCATAATTGACTGCTTTATTTGAAAATGGATTTGTTTCCCAAAGGAACTTAGTTTCTGATCTAGCAGAATACGTTCTAAATAACTCACCAAATACTATAGTAACAAATATCATTGTTCTTGCTTGAGTTAACGAAGCACCTTCATAATGTAAACCAATTTTGAAACTTATCAAAGCAGCCAACATTAATCCAAACCCTTGAATGATTACTTTCACCAAAGTTTGTTTGTTTAATAGTTGTTCCTTGGTATCTCTTGGTGGCATATCCATAATATTCTTTTCGCCTTTTTCCATGCCCAAAGCAAATGCTGGGAATGAATCTGTCATTAGATTTATCCATAACAAGTGAATTGCAAGTAACGGAATGTAGGTTCCAAAGAATTTACTGAAAATCATTGCGACTAGTATAACCAAAATCTCACCTATATTACATGAAACCAAATATATTGTAAACTTACGGATATTACTATAAATGATCCTTCCTTCTTCGACCGCTGAAACAATCGAAGCAAAGTTATCATCAGTTAGAATCATATTACTAGCTTCTTTTGATACTTCGGTTCCAGTGATACCCATAGCAATACCAATTTCAGCTTGTTTTAAGGCAGGAGAATCATTTACACCGTCTCCGGTCATCGCTACAACTTCACCATTTTTTTGTAATACTTCAACGATTTTTATTTTGTCTGCAGGTGTGCTTCTAGCAAAAACATCACAGTTCATGATTGCATCTTCAAATTCTTCTTCAGTCATATTTCTTGTATCTTCACCCGACAAAGCGAGATGCCCAGGTTTTAATATATTTAATTCTGTAGCAATTGCTTTTGCAGTTGTTAAGTGGTCACCGGTAATCATCATTACTCTAATTCCAGCTTTATGACACTTAGCAATTGCGTCTTTCGCTTCTAGTCTAGGTGGATCAATCATCGCTGTTAAACCAACAAAGATTAAATTTTGCTCCAAATCATTAGCTTCTGGAGTGTCCGTTTCGTCATAAGCATAACCTAAAACACGATATGCATTCTTAGAATATTCTTCATTTTTAGTCAGTATATTTTTAATGTCTTTTTTTGTGATTGCTCGAACTTCACCATTTATCAATACGCGATCACATAGATTGATTAATTGATCACACGCACCTTTTGTTAAAACAAGATTCTTATCATTTACTTTATTGATGGAAGTCATCATCTTCCTTGTTGAATCAAATGTATACTCATTTAATTGTGGATATGTTTTATGTAAATTGTCGAGCGAATATCCGCCTTTAGCTGCTAATACTAACAACGATCCTTCCGTAGGATCGCCTAACACTTTGTCATCGCTTTGAATTATAGCGTCATTACACAACAAACATACTTGAAGTATTTTCTCTAAACTGCCATCTGCTTTTACTTTCTTACCTTCAAGTTGAATGCTTCCTTCCAATGAGTATCCATTTCCGATAACATCATACTCATTTGTCAAATCAAATACTTTACGAACTGTCATTTCATTTTGAGTCAATGTACCGGTTTTATCGGAACATATAACGGTTGCTTGACCTAATGTTTCAACGGTGGATAAATTCTTAATAATTGCATGTCTTTTAACCATTCTTTGCATTCCTAACGCTAAGACAACTGTAATAACTGCAGTTAACCCTTCTGGAATAGCAGCTACCGCTAATGCAATTGCTGTTAAGAAAATTTCAAATAGTTCTTTACCTTGTAATAGACCCAACCCAAATACTACTACAGATACAGCTATACAGATCAAACCCAATACTTTTGCAAATTGATCAATTGTTTTTTGAAGCGGTGTTTTTCCTTCTTTTACATCATCCAACATGGTTGCGATTTTACCAATTTCGGTTTTCATACCGATACTAATAACAATCCCTTTACCTTTTCCATATGTGACAAGTGTGGACATATATACTAAATTGACACGTTCTGCTAATAAAACCTCTTTATCAAAAACAATTTTCGCATCTTTCTCTACCGGTGTCGATTCACCAGTTAAAGCTGATTCGTCTGAACGTAAATTGGTAGATTCTAATAATCTAATATCCGCTGCAACATAATCCCCAGTTTCTAATAAAACTATATCTCCAACCGTCAATTCTGCTGATGTAATTTCAACAGCTTTTCCGTTTCGAATTACTTTTGCATTTGGAGAACTCATTTTTTTGAGAGCAGCAAGAGCGTTACTTGCTCGCTGTTCCTGAACAACTCCTAAAACAGAGTTTAAGAGAACAATAGCCAAAATAACAATTCCATCAACTAGCCCTTCTCCCTCAACAATCCCTAATACAATTGAGATAGCAGCTGCTATTAATAAAATGATAACTAAAAAGTCATTGAACTGAGATAGAAACAGTTGAAATAATGTCGTTTTCTTTTTCTCCCTTAACTCATTAGGGCCATATTTTTCTTGTCTTTCAAGAACTTCTTCGGTTGATAAACCATACAAGATATCTACTTGTTGTTCCTTTAAAATTTCCTCGTTTTTCTTTTGATATTCGTTCATATATTTACCCCTCTTTTTTAAAAAAAAGACTCACGCACCGCTATGTGCATAAGTCTTGCTGTTCGAATTAAATCAGGCTCAGCCTTCATATAGATTTAAATCACGCATGCTTTAGCTTCTCTATTTCTTTAAACATTATACTATATTTTTATAAAAATATATATAACATTATGATTTTGTAGATTTTTTCAGTTTCTCTGAAATAGGTTTGTAATGATTTATTAACAACTCAAAGCCTAAAGCTAGTACAATTAATAGCAATGTCCATGCAAACACTTCATCATATTGTAAATTCACCTTTGCTAAATACAATTCATTCCCAATAGAGTCTCTTGTTTGTGATAAATACTCTGCCATAACTAACACCTTAATTCCCAATCCCAAAGACTGTAATAAAGCTGTTCTTATGTCTTTTGAAATCAATGGCAAATAGCAATGAGTTAATCCTGTTAAGAAATGATTATCCTCCAATTTATACACATCAATTAACTCTTGGTCAATTGCTTTAATAGCCCCATAGGTTCCCTGATAAATTAGAGGGAATAACATTAAGAATGTAATAATATATGGGGTTAATGAAAAGCCAAACATAATCAACAGTATTACTGTTATGGAAATAACTGGTATCGTACGTAAAACGGTAACAATTGGATTAAAAAACACGGAAAAGTATTTATTAAATCCTGCTAAAATTCCGAACAATAGTCCTGAAACTGAAGCAATAAGAAGTCCTACTAATAACCGCAATATTGTGCTCCATATTACGGTTAAGGAATCTATATTAATAAATATTCTACCAAATGCTAACAATACTCCTTTGGGGGTCGGTAGTAGCAAGGTGTTATCAACGATAGCACTCGCTATTATCCAAACAAGAAATATAAAGAAAATTGATAGCGTGGTAATTCCGGTTTTTTTCAAATTTATCACCTATATATTATTTATGGTCTGTAATAAAAATCATCATCTGGAAGCGAACCACCAAGCAGTGTACCATTCATATCTAAAATGATATTGAAATAGTACTCTAAATCTGTTTTAGTATCCCAAGCTGGGACGAAACCTATATTGCTATTTGGTATTGCTGCACGAAGAACTGCTTCAGGAAAAGGATACTCTAATTCGGCCGCTTTTGCAACAGCTGCATCAATATCTCCATTCACTTTTGTAACAGATTCTTCCAAATCTTCTAAGAATCTATTAATTTGTCTATTTGATAACTCTGTACTTCCAAAAACACCTGCTTGTGGATAAGTATCTTTACCTGTCACATCTTTGTATGCTTGTTGTAAGTCTAGAGTTTTATATCCTTGCACATTTAATCCTAATATCGATAATAACGGTTCAGCCGACATGATAATATTTGAATTATCAGCAATAAACATAGCGTTTGCTGATGCAACAGAATCCACATAAGTTAATGTTACATTTACATTGGACTCTTGTAAAATATACTTCAATATAATATCTGGAGTTGCGTTTTGCCCAAATAAAATAATTGCTTTTCCTTCAAGAGAATCCACTGTGAAAGCATCTTCTTGCATACTAACTAAAAATAGATTTCCAAAGGTAATTGCAACTAGAAATTTATAATCAATTCCACTTTTGTATAATTTAGCTGCTGTATTCGTAGCTGAGAAAACAAAATCATGTGATCCCGAACCTAACGCTGCAATCAACGGATCCTCTCCATTTACTAAATCAACAACATAGTCTTCATTGTCTTGTACAAATAATTGTGATAATGCTGGAGCTCCATTTGGCACTATAATGGTGAATGGTTCTGAATCTTGGTTACAACCTACCAAAGCAAATCCAAACATCATCATTAGTAATAATGTTAATATTTTCTTCATCTAAATCCTCCTGTTTTGTATTTGTTCTAAAACTTAGTGATTAACCAAATACATTATATGATATTTACTGCGGATTTTATAACGATGTTGTAATTTATTTTCATCGAGAAAAATCCGCAGTAGTTTTATATAGTTTTATTTTACGTCGTAATACTTGCGTTCTTTATATACAGTATGCAATAATTCATGTGCTTTATGAGAACTTGGCTTTCCTAAAAAATCATCGTAAATCATTTTAATTGCAGGATTTTCATGTGATTTTCTAAATTCCGTATTATGGTCAATATTGTATAAGACTTTAGTTCTTAATGCTCGAACATCATATTTCTCTTGATTGATAGCCGAAACGATTGGTTGTCCTCCACCATTAATACATCCACCAGTACATCCCATAATCTCAACAAAATGATATTGTTTATCTGTAGTTTTTAGTAGTTTAAAGAATTCTTTAATTGCTGCCCCACCATGAACAACTGCAACATTAACATCCATTCCAGCAACAGTGTACGTTGCTTCTTTGATATCTTTTAATCCTCTAATTTCATTAAACTCAACCGGAGTTGAATGCCCTTCAAGAATTTCTGTTACTGTTCTTAGCGCTGCTTCCATAACTCCACCGCTTGCTCCAAAGATTGAAGCTGCACCTGTATAACTTGCTAAATCTCCAAATGGTCTGATTGGATCTAAATCTTTGAAAGGAATACCTCTATGTCTAATAATTCTAGCCAATTCTCTTGTTGTTAAAACAAGATCCACATCTTCGTATCCATCTCTTCCCATTCCAGGTCTTTTGGCTTCAGATTTTTTTGCTACACAAGGCATAATTGAAACTGAATAAATCTCTTCAGGCTTCTTATTTAATTTTTTAGCATAATAAGTTTTGATTAAAGCTCCTGCCATTTGTTGAGGAGACTTACAACTTGATAAGTTTGGAATATATTCAGGGTAATATAATTCTAAATAATTAACCCATCCAGGTGAACATGATGTAAACATTGGTAACGTACCACCATTTTGCACTCTGTTTATGAATTCATGACCTTCTTCAATAATTGTTAAGTCCGCTGTAAAGTTTGTATCAATAATTTCGTGAATGCCTAACTCTTTTAATGCTGCGAACATTTGTCCTTCAACGTTTGTACCTATTTTGTATCCAAATTCCTCGCCTAAAGCCGCTCTTACAGACGGAGCTACTTGAACTACAATTGTTTTTGAAGTATCTCTTAGAGCTCTTTCTAATGATTTAATTTCGTCTTTTTCGCGTATTGCTCCTGTTGGACATGCTTGGATACATTTACCACAATAAATACATCCCGCATCCTCTAGATTATGAAATTGGGCTGGTCCGATATATGTTTTTGAACCACGATTACTAAAGTTTAAAATACCTAATCCAGATAGTTTCTCACAAGCCGAAACACATCTTCCGCATAATACACATTTACTGGAATCTAATATCATTGAATCGCTTGTATTATTTATTTTTATCTCTTTTTGATCAAATAGTTTTGCATTTGAAAAATCATTATCTACATTGAATCTTCTTAATAAATCTAGAAACTCACATGAGTTTTCTCTTGAACATTTCCAACATTCAAATTTATGATTACCAGCAAGTAATTCTAAGTTAAATGAGACAGCATCAAATACTTCTTTCGTATCCGTGTATACTTCCATTCCTTCTATTACTTTTGTTGAACATGATGTTTTTAATCCATTTTGCCCTTTGATCTTAACAATGCAAACTCTACAGTTTGATTCTTCGTGAATTCCTTCTAAGAAACATAACCTAGGTACACTGATACCAATGGAATCAGCTGCTTTCATAACTGTAAAATCGGCTGGAACTGATAATTGTACTCCGTCTATCGTTAAATTTACTAAATTAAACATTATGCAACCTCCCAATGTTCAGGCTTCGTTGAAATCGCATTTACTGGACAAACAGTTTTACAAACCCCACAACGAATACAAGCATTTAAATCGATAAAATGTTTTTCTTTCACTTTGCCTTCAATAGCACCTACTGGGCAGTTTCTAGAACATTTTGTACATCCAATACAGTTTTCTAAGACAACATAATTTGTTAAATTAGAACAAACTCCTGCAGGACATACTTTATCAATAACATGGGCTTCATATTCATCTCTAAAATGTTTTAAAGTAGATAATACTGGGTTTGGAGCTGTTTGTCCTAACCCGCATAACGAAGAATCTTTAATCATATAAGCGAGGTTTTCTAACATGTCTAAATCTTCTAAAGTACCTTCTCCTTCACATATTCTGTTTAGGATATCAAGCATTCTTTTAGTACCTTCTCTACATGGAGTACATTTACCACATGATTCTTCTACTGTAAATTCTAAATAGAATCTAGCAACATCCACCATACAGTTATCTTCATCCATAACTATCATCCCGCCTGAACCCATCATAGATCCAAGTGCAATCAAGTTATCAAAATCGATTGGAGTGTCTAATGAATCCGCCGTAATACACCCACCTGATGGTCCGCCAGTTTGTGCCGCTTTGAATTCTCTTTTATTTGGGATTCCCCCACCAATTTCGTAAATTACTTCTCTTAATGTGGTTCCCATTGGGACTTCTAATAATCCTGTGTTCGCAATTTTACCGCCCAATGCAAATACTTTTGTCCCACTAGATTTTTCGGTTCCAATTGCTTTAAACCAATCAGCACCTTTCAAGAAAATTACAGGAACATTTGCGAATGTTTCAACATTATTCACATTTGTTGGTTTTCCAAACAAACCTCTTACCGCTGGAAAAGGAGGTTTTTTTCTTGGCATTCCTCTTTCGCCTTCAATAGATGCAATAAGCGCAGTTTCTTCTCCACAAACAAATGCTCCAGCGCCAAGTCTTATTTCAATCTTGAAATTAAACCCTGAATCAAAGATATTGTTTCCCAACAATCCAAGTTCTTCTGCTTGTTTGATAGCAATGTCTAGTCGCTTTACGGCCACTGGGTATTCCGCCCTAATATAAATATAGCCAATACTTGCACCAATAGCGTAACCGCATATTGCCATGGCTTCTAACACAGAATGTGGGTCACCTTCTAAAACAGCTCTATCCATAAATGCGCCTGGGTCACCTTCATCTGCATTACAAATTACATATTTTTGATCAGAAATAGAGTTCTTAGCGAATTCCCACTTTAATCCTGCGGGGAATCCACCGCCTCCACGACCTCTTAAACCGGATTTTTTTACTTCATTAATGGTTTCTTCTCTGGTCATAGTAGTCACTACTTTTCCTAATGCTTCATAACCATTTCTTGCTATATACTCATTAATTTTAAGGGGATTAATAACACCACAGTTTCGTAGTGCAATTCTTTTTTGTCTAGCAAAAAATGTGAGCTCAGATCTATTTCTGAATTTTTTTCTATCAAATTCTCCCTTAAATAATAATCTATCAACTGGCTTTCCATTCGCTATGTGTTGTTCCACAATTTCAGGAATGTCATCCAATTTCACTCCAGAATATAATGTTTCTCCTGGATATATTAAAACATGAGGTCCTAAAGCACAAAGTCCAAAACATCCCGTTAGTAATGTTTTGATATCATCGCCTAAATTAAGCCTCTTGATTTCTGAATTAAATTTATCTCGTAAAGCAACTGAATTTGATTGTTTACATTCCGCTCCGCCACAAACTAATATGTGCATCCTGTCTAACATTATATATTTACCTTTTTATCTTCGATAATAAATACTTATCGATTCTATTCCCTTTCACAATATGCTCTTCAACAATTTCCGACGCGATTCTATCTGTAACCAGACAATATATTGTTTTCGATCCATTGGATTCTAATACTTCAACAATTGGTTCAAATGCGCATTCGCCCATACAACCAACTTGCGTTACTTCAACGTTATCTAACTTTAAGCTATTAATTTCCGATAAAAA
This sequence comes from uncultured Candidatus Izemoplasmatales bacterium, assembly GCA_964622615.1. Taxonomy (GTDB): domain Bacteria; phylum Bacillota_I; class Bacilli_A; order Izemoplasmatales; family Hujiaoplasmataceae; genus 4572-104. Next base: position 10,325 of record CAZUQS010000007.1, read on the forward strand.
TGCTTCATATACCGGTTTGGCTCCAGCAGCGATTCCGCATGTACCATAGCCAACTTGAATTCTTACGCCATTTGTCACTCCGTGTAGATACATTTCTTTATATGACTTCTCGCGTAATGCTTTTAGTTCAACTAGCGTTTTCATATATTCCTCCTAAAAAGTTTAATTTGTTTTTAATTTTTGGATCACTTTTTTCACCATTTGCACTGACCCATTTGCATATATTTCTTCGTTCACTGTGAAAATAGGTGCCAATCCACATGCTCCAATGCATCTCGTTGCTTCTATAGTGAATTTACCGTCTTTAGATGTTTCGCCAGCACCAAGATTTAGTTCGTGTGAAAAAGCATCTAAAATACCTTGAGAACCCTTAACATAACATGCTGTTCCTAAACATACACTTATCACATTTTCACCTTTTGGTTCAATGGAAAAATGTCCATAAAACGTAACAACCCCATTGATTCTAGCAATACTAATATCCAGTTCTTGAGAAATAACTTTTTGAACAGATAATGGAATACATCCAAAGATATTTTGAGCCGCATGTAACGTTCGCATTAATGGACCCGGTTCTTTCTTGCTTTTTTCCATTTCAGCATACAACAAATTAAGTTTATCTTCTGTAATTTCAATTCTTGCTCCCACAATTTATACCCCTTTCTTAGATATCATATTTTTCGCATTTGTATTATAACATTATATATTATAAAAATATATACTAATTTTACCGAGTAAAGCGTTTTCTTTTGCTATTATAAATCAGTTTTAAAAACACACCTTAAAAGTCATTCAAAAACAACCAAAAAAACTCACTTACAAAAGTGAGTAAATTTGTTGTTGTTTTTGTAGTGTAATAATTTAGATGGCTATATAAAGGTATTGATTTTTATGAACGCTTCTTTAAAACAACCACCCAAACAACATTTGAAACAACCAAAAATATCGTTAATGAAGCACCTATAATTATATCCGAAAATTTTGATAGAAAAGCTCCGCTTTCATCAACACTAATATCTGCGATTCGAATATAATCATATGGCCGTTCAATCACTCTTATTTCCAAATCTTTTTCAATTTCTTCTCCTATATTATTCTCAAAATTTAATTTTATATGATATGTTCCCGGCGTGCTTGCATTTCTAGTGTAAGAATCATATTTAATCGTTACATAGTAATCGGAAAAACGATCAATTTCATGTGCGTTTTGTAATAACAATGTGAATTCTGGTAATGCCATTATGGAATCTGTATATGTTTGAATAATGGACGAATTAAAATATACTACTGGACCCATTTCATCAACCACTTCAATCTCCACAATTTGTTCAGTTGTATTTCCACTAGAATCTGTTACAGAAAATTCCATTGTATAACTACCCAATGTACTATGATGATCCGTGTAATCATCACTTTCTAAAATTAAAGCCATTCCTGAGGAATCATAATTATCTGTATAACTCAAATTGGAAGCTACATCTGCTTCTGTAATCAAGGAATCATAACCAATAACAATGGATGTAATCCCAGAAATGATTGGTCCTTGATTATCAACTACCGATATATCCTGTATATAATATTGTGTGTTTCCACTTGTGTCTGTTACTGAAAACTCCATTTGATAATTACCCACAGTCGATGCATTTGCAGTATACTCATCACTTTGTAATATTATTTCTGAAGAAACATCCCCATCATAATTGTCGCTTGCTGACAACATAGTCAAAATGTCTGCAACCGAGTATGTATTTGGATATACCGCTTGTACAACTCCTAATTCTGAAAATACTGGTTTTAAGACGTCGACAACTTCAACATTTATTGTTGATTGTGACGTATTATTACTTGCATCGGAGACCTCAAAGACAACAGTGTAAGTTCCTAGAATTGAGTTGGATGGTGTATAATTATCCGAAACCAAAGTAATATTCGACGTTACGTTGCCATCAACTGCATCGTACGCAACTAACGCGGACTGAATCTCCAATACTGTAATAGGTGAATCATAGTATGAAATTACAGTGCTTGAACCTTGAAAATATGGTGCTGATGTATCAATTAATGCTCCTTCTACATAGGATTCATACCCCACAAAGACCAGCCCTTCTTCTAACTGCGTTTGTGATACCCCATTCGTTGTGAAGTAAGTACTACTATTATCGAAAGACAAACTCAAATAATTGGTTTGTGATGTTGTTTTAAATGTGCAGTAAAACCATTCATCACTTCCGTCGTTGTAATAAGTCATATCGTGATCAATATCTACACTTGCAATAACAGTATTGTTTTCATAATAATCTACCGTAATATATTCCCATTGCTCATCAAAATACACTCTTGATATCGCAATTGTATAGTCGGTATAGGGTTTTACTAAAAAGGGATCTACCGTATTGTAATATCCATTCTCCAGAATAAAGTTATCATCCGAAAGATAATTCTTACCTCCCGGTAAATAGTGAGGCGAATACGCAAATACCTCCGTAAAACTAAAAAATATTGTAATCATCAATAAAATTGTAATCATAAAAACGTGTTTTTTCATTATTCATTCTCCTTCTCAATATAAATAATACGGTGTCACATCTATTTTTCTTTTTTTATTATGATTCTAATGTAAAATTAGTTCTCTATTCTTTTTGAAATGTTATACTATTAAAGAGGTGATAAGAATGATAAATGCAAAATTAAACAACAATAAATCTATGCCTATACTGGGGTTAGGTACATTCAGAAGCAAACCTGACGATGCTTATAGCGCTGTTAAAGAAGCTTTGAAATGTGGATATACTCACATTGATACCGCTTCAATTTACGACAATGAAGAAGCGGTTGGTAAAGCGATTAAGGATTCAAAGATTGCTAGAGATAAGTTATTTATAACTACTAAGTTATGGAATACTGATCAAGGATATGAAAACACTTTAAAAGCCTTTGATAAATCACTAAAGAAATTAGGATTGGAGTATGTGGACTTGTATCTAATCCATTGGTTTAAAGGATATGATAAATCCTTGTCAACTTATAGAGCGTTGGAAGAGCTATATCGTCAAGGTAAAGTAAAAGCGATTGGTGTCAGCAACTTTAATATTCATCATTTGCAATATTTATTAAACAATGTTGAAGTAAAACCTATGGTGAATCAAGTAGAGACTCATGTGTTTTTGCAAAATCATTTCTTACAGGAATACTGTTTAAATAATGATATTCAACTAGAAGCATACGCTCCTTTAATGAGTGCGAGAATACAAGATCTTTTAAAAAACGAAACAATGAATATGATAGCTTCAAAACATAATAAAACGGTTCCTCAAATAGCGATAAAGTGGTTGATAGAAAGAAACATCGTTGTGATACCAAAGAGTGTTACTAAAGAGAGAATTATACAAAACTTTGATGTGTTTGATTTCCGTTTAGATGAACAAGACATGGATCAAATTAGGAAACTTAATCGAGGTATGAAAATGTTTCCTGAATTTGATAATGTGGATTATTAAACCCCCAAAACTCATGGATTTTTAAATGCCAAACAAAAAAACACCTAAAAATAGGTGTTTTGTTTTATATTATGTATCAATATTATTTTGTTATATTCCTAATTATTCTAAGAGCAAATCATTTATCCAATCAAATATGCTAGTAACCCGATACTAAAAAATCCAGCCAGTAAACTTACAAAATTAGCAACGAAAGCATATAGAATAGCTTTTGTTTTTGTTTTTTCTAATAAAATTTTTCTATAAATAATTATTTCAAAAGTAAATACAATTATTTCTCCAACAAATAGAACCCCAAGTGCTCCAAATATATTTGCCCAAAATACATACCCATATGCAACCATAAACGCTAATATTGACTGGGTTATTAGATTAACAATGATGACTTTTTTATAAGAATCTTTTGTCCTATATCCAAATGCAAATAGCAACCCAATCTCTATCGCTAAAGTTCCCGCCACACAAAGAAGAGTTTGAATCAACATCGCTGTATATGGAATATCTTCTGTTACATCCCCAACACCAGCAAATATTTGAACATTCGCAGTTTCATTGATGACGTCATTTGATAAATCATATGTAAAAAATGCATTAAAATTTTGTTTGTAAATAATATCTGACACTATTAAATCTCCAGATTCAGTAACGAGAGCAATTTTAAATACAGAAGGTGCAACAAAATAACCTATATGAAATAAATCAGGGTTATCTGTATCTTGACTTATAAAATGAGGTATATCTGTATATAACGTGTAAGATGCAAATCCATCTTCATCTATATAACCATTCAAAACGCTTGGGTATTCATCATTATAATATTCATGTTCAATTTGGTCTTGAATTTCTGTTTCTGTAAGCACAGTCACATAAACCTCGTTTTTCTCAACCAACAAATCAAAATAGTATACACCTTGCATCCCGATAATCTCAATTTCAGATGTAGGTTTAGGGCCCATATCAGCTTTTATTTGAAATACACCACTCAACAATATGATTGTCATAAATAATATGACAATAATTTTACTTCGTTTCATTATAATATCCTTTCAATGCTATTTGTCTTCAATAATCAAAGCTGGTAATCCAGATGTAACAACATCATTTATGGTAATTATTCTTTGTTCCAATGCCGATGGTATATCAACGTAATCATTATTATATTTGATATAATAAAAAGAATCTCCACCACAGCCTCCAGCACCAAGAAAATAGGTAGCATTATCGTCTTCATAAATAACTTCCTTAATATACATTTCGCATGTACCATGACTTTCATAATATACTTGGTATCCACCAAAATAATAATCTAGCCCATCATAATTATTACAAGATACTAAAAACAACATTAAAAACAACGTTAATACCAATAATAGTTTTTTCATATATACTCCTTTTGATTCGCTCTTAAATATAAACAATTCAACACAATATTTTATTGAAGAAAACTAACAACATTATATATTCTTTTGTTAACATTTGCAATAAAGATATTGATTTCAGTGTTCAAATATAAAATGTACCCTTTCCAGCATATCGTTTTGTTCCTTTACTTTTTATCTTTCATAAATACAACATGATATACTAATCCCATTCCTGCTCCGGTGGTAGGATTAACAGACAATACTTCCCATCCCTTTTCAGCAGCTTGATTTAATACTTTAGTTAAGTTAGCAGTTGCATTTGGTGACCCAATACTTTGAACGTGATATTCTTTCATAGAATACCTCCTTAATATAGATAATTATACCATCAACACAACCTATTCAAAAATTATTCCTTATTTAGTATATTTTTAAGTTATATCATGAAAGTGTCAGGCTGTTCTAAGATGATAACTATATTAATGAAATAAATAAAAAACCCAACCACGACAAGGCTGAGTTGTTATTATTAAATTTCATCAAAAATTGATATTATAATACCGTACTAACGGTTTACGAGATCTTTAATGCATGTTAATTTCGCTTTTTTATTTAAAGAAGAAGCTCTCTTATGATTTCTATTTATATCATTATTTTTCTTATCTATATATACTTTACGCACAACAAGCATTAAGTAGTCAGCATCAAAATCGGGATACTTTATATATTTATCAATGATTGTTTGGAATGCAAATGATGATTCTTTAAATATATTCTTTAGTATCTTTTCTCTCTCCTTGTTTTTTTGCATAAATATAACTAACAGTGCTCTGTTTTTCATGTTTTGAATAATCCTATTCAGAAGTTTTGTTTCATTCATCACATCTTTTTTATAAAAATGCAATATAGAATCAATCAAAACAATATCAAATTCCTTTGTATCCTCAAATTGATTCAAATCTTGAACGATTCCAGTAACTTTAAGTTGTTCTATTTTTGCAATCTCATTCATTTGTTTAATTCCGACCTCAGAAATATCCACACCTAAAACAGAGAACCCTAATCTTCCAATTGCGATAGCATCTCTACCTTGTCCGCTTCCTAAATCTAAAATCTTAAGATCTCTACTTAAACTATCAAAAAATATGTTTAATTCAGAATATGGAGTTCCAAAATAGTTTTCCTTTTGATAATGCTTATCATATTCGACAGACATACTAACACCTCGTTTACATTATATCATATGCATTATTAACACAATAAGTTCTTGCTTATAGAATCAGAATTCTTGTATTTTAAAAAAGAAGCCATTTGGCTTCTTTAGTTCATATAGTTGTGTGATGATGGAATTTGAAACCGCACTAACAATTTTGGATTTCTAAAATGTGCTTTTCCTATTTTAATTGTTCTTCAATTGATTTTGTGTAATCAGCTTCTACTTCTCCAGTATGTAAAGTTGATTTATTCTCTACTAACAAAACCCAGCACTCTTCATTTGTCTCTGGAAAATGAGATATACCTTTCTTAACTACATGAAAATCACCTTCAGTAAGAAAAACATCATATTCTTTATATTTAATAGTCATTGAACCTTTAATTATCAAGAATAATTCGTCTTCATTTTCATGAGTGTGCCACACCAAATCACCATCTATTTTTGCTAATTTTACATAGGAGTCGTTTACTTCAGCTATGATCCTTGGAGCCCATAATTCATCAATCTTCTCAAACTCATTATTAATATTTTTTTTCACTGTATTCTCCTTTATATATGATAAAGTTGGTTTCATCTAAGAATCTTGGCTTTCACTGATA